>NZ_CAWNIB010000033.1:0-37790 GCF_963874405.1 Vibrio sp. V08_P9A1T1 | reverse complement strand
ACTGTATACTTTCTCGTCATTTAAAAACTTTTAGTTAACTATTTGGAGTTCTCATGGCACGCGTAACTGTTCAAGACGCTGTTGAAAAAGTGGGCAATCGTTTCGACCTAGTTCTGATTGCGGCTCGCCGCGCTCGTCAAATGCAAACTGGCGGTAAAGATTCATTGGTGCCAGAAGAGAACGATAAGCCAACCGTTATCGCTCTGCGCGAAATCGAAGAAGGTCTTATCACGAAAGATGTGCTTGATGCTCGTGAGCGCCAAGAGCAGAAAGAGCAAGAAGCCGCAGAATTGGCCGCCGTAAGCAGCATCGCTCACAACCGTTAATTCTGCCATTCAAATTCAACAACCTTCCGGGCCTATAATTTGTATCTATTTGATAGCCTTAAAGACGTTGTCCAAGAATACCTAACAGAGCCTCAAATTGAGGCTCTGCGTCAATCTTATGTGGTCGCACGTGAAGCCCATGAAGGGCAAACCCGTTCTAGCGGCGAACCTTACATTATTCACCCTGTTGCAGTTTCTCGAATTTTGGCTGATATGCGCCTTGATTTGGAAACGCTACAAGCAGCGTTATTACATGATGTCATCGAAGATTGCGATGTCACTAAAGACGATCTTGAAGCGCAATTTGGTCACGCCGTGGCGGAATTGGTGGACGGGGTTTCTAAACTCGACAAGTTGAAATTTCGTGATCGTAAAGAAGCCCAAGCCGAGAACTTTCGTAAGATGGTGCTGGCAATGGTGCAAGACATTCGCGTTATTCTCATCAAACTTGCTGACCGCACACACAATATGCGTACCCTTGGCGCATTGCGCCCGGATAAAAAGCGTCGTATTGCCCGTGAAACGTTAGAGATTTACGCGCCTCTTGCTCACCGCTTAGGGATTCATAACATCAAGACTGAGCTAGAAGAGCTTGGCTTTGAAGCATTGTACCCAAATCGTTATCGCGTATTGAAAGAAGTGGTGAGATCCGCTCGCGGTAACCGCAAAGAGATGATCCAACGCATCCACAGTGAAATTGAAGGCCGCTTGCAAGATTTCGGTTTGAAAGCACGCGTGGTCGGCCGCGAAAAGAACCTGTTCTCCATCTATAACAAGATGAAAACCAAAGAGCAGCGCTTTCATACCATTATGGACATCTACGCTTTTCGAGTCGTGGTCGACACTGCAGATACCTGTTACCGTGCATTAGGCCAAGTTCATAGCTTGTACAAACCTCGCCCGGGGCGCATGAAAGATTACATCGCCGTGCCCAAAGCGAACGGCTACCAATCTTTGCATACCTCGATGGTCGGCCCACACGGCGTCCCGGTTGAAGTGCAGATCCGCACTGAAGACATGGAACAGATGGCCGACAAAGGTGTTGCTGCTCATTGGTCTTACAAAGGTAATGGCGAACGTACTGGCACCACCGCGCAAATTAAAGCACAGCGCTGGATGCAAAGCCTACTTGAACTACAACAAAGCGCTGGCAACTCGTTTGAGTTTATTGAGAACGTTAAGTCGGATCTTTTCCCTGATGAAATCTACGTCTTCACCCCCAAAGGCCGCATCGTTGAGCTGCCTGTCGGGGCAACTGCGGTTGATTTTGCCTACGCGGTACACACCGATGTCGGTAATACCTGTGTTGGAGCTCGTGTTGATCGAAACCCTTATCCGTTAAGTAAATCACTGAAAAACGGCCAAACGATTGAAATCATCAGCGCACCTGGGGCTCGCCCTAATGCCGCTTGGCTCAACTATGTGGTCACGTCTCGCGCTCGTACTAAGATACGTCAAGTGCTTAAAACCATGCGCCGTGAGGAATCGATCACACTTGGTAGACGTTTGCTCAATCACGCTCTGGGTGATCTTTCACTCAGTGACATCAGTGACGAGAACATTAAGCATGTGATTGGTGAGCTTAAAATGGCCACGGTCGATGATCTGCTGGCCGCGATTGGTTTAGGCGAACTGATGAGTATTGTCATTGCGCGTCGTCTGCTCGGCGATGCTGATGAGCTGACCGAAGTGGAAAGCAATGATGGCAAACCGAAAAAGAAACTGCCGATCCGCGGCGCTGAAGGTATTTTGCTCACGTTTGCTAACTGCTGCCACCCCATCCCAGACGATCACATCATTGCGCATGTATCTCCGGGTCGTGGTTTAGTGGTGCATCGTGAAACCTGCCCTAATGTTCGTGGCTACCAAAAAGAGCCGGATCGTTACATGGCGGTTGAGTGGTCTAAAGATTACGACCAAGAGTTCATCACCGAACTGAAAGTGGACATGCAAAACCACCAAGGTGCGTTAGCGGAACTGACGAATGTAATCTCGAAAACAGGTTCCAACATTCATGGCCTCTCCACCGAGGAGCGTGATGGACGTTTGTATACTGTCACTGTGCTGCTGACCACCAAAGATCGCATTCACTTAGCAAACATCATGAAAAAAATTCGTGTGATGCCTCATGCACTGAAAGTGCGACGCCGGAAAAATTAAACTATCCAAACAAATAAAACCCCTTGCGGCTAACCACTCATGGGGTTTTTTATTTTCTGACACCCTACCCCCATCTTGCATTTTAGGCGTCACTATTCAAATTAGCCGATGGCCTGCCGCTTATCGACCATTACATGATTTTATGCTGTACAAAAAAACAGTTCGATGGTTGAATAATACATAACGATACTGTTAATGAGCCCTGTTATGTCACAGCTACTGTCCGCGATTCCTCTCACCTCACTCTCTGGCGTGGGCGCTAAAGTGGCTGAAAAACTGGAAAAGGTTGGCTTAATCAGTGTGCAAGATCTGCTGTTCCATCTCCCTTTACGTTATGAAGACCGCACACGGATCTACCCTATTGCTAAATTGCATCCCGGTCTTTGGGCCGCCGTGCAAGGTAAAGTCATGGCGGTGGATACGGTTTTTGGCAAACGCAAAATGCTCACAGTAAAAATAAGCGACGGTAACGGCACCATTACGCTGCGTTTTTTTAACTTTACTGCTGGGATGAAAAACAATTTTGCTGAAGGTAAGTTAGTGCACGCTTACGGTGAAATTAAGCGTGGTGGATTCGGCCTTGAAATTGTTCATCCTGATTATAAATTTTATGCTCCTCAGCAACAGCCAGATGTCGAAGCTAACTTAACGCCCGTTTACCCAACAACCGATGGCCTGCGCCAACTCACGCTACGCACACTCACTGAGCAAGCATTAAGTTTACTCGACAAAGCCGCCGTACAAGAATTGCTACCTGCCGGGTTGTATGATCACCAAATTACGCTCTCTGAAGCGCTGCACATCATTCACCGGCCGCCACCGGGCATTAACCTGCAACTGTTTGATGAAGGGAAACACCCGGCGCAGGTTCGCTTAATTATGGAAGAGCTGTTGGCGCAAAACCTCTCCATGCTGGCTGTACGCCATCAAGGCCAGCAAGATATCGCATTGCCGCTGGCTGGGTCTGGCAAACTCAAACAACAACTGCTTGCACAACTGCCTTTCTCTCCCACTAAAGCACAAACACGTGTTGTGACAGAGATCGAAGCCGATCTGGCACAAGCTCACCCCATGATGCGTTTAGTACAAGGTGATGTGGGCTCAGGGAAAACCTTGGTCGCTGCATTAGCCGCCGCACGTGCTATCGAACATGGCTATCAAGTAGCATTAATGGCACCGACAGAATTGCTGGCCGAGCAGCACGCGATTAACTTTGCCAACTGGTTTGAAGCAATGGGCATCCAAGTCGGCTGGCTGGCGGGTAAATTAAAAGGCAAAGCGAAAGAAACAGAACTGGCTCGCATTGCCAGCGGTGAGGCAAAAATGATAGTGGGTACTCACGCTCTTTTTCAAGAACAAGTTGAATTTCATCACCTTGCGCTCGTTATCATTGATGAACAACACCGCTTTGGCGTCCACCAGCGTTTAGAACTGCGTGAGAAAGGGGCGAAGCAAGGCGCATATCCGCACCAGTTGATCATGACCGCAACGCCGATCCCACGAACTTTAGCGATGACTGCTTACGCTGATTTAGAAACCTCCGTTATTGATGAACTGCCACCGGGACGAACGCCCATTCAAACTGTCGCAATCCCAGATACAAAGCGTGATGATATCGTCGAGCGCGTACGTCATGCCTGTTTGAGTGAAGGAAAACAGGCTTATTGGGTCTGTACTTTGATTGATGAGTCTGAGGTGCTAGAAGCGCAAGCCGCCGCCGACACAGCGCAAGAACTACAACGCACTCTGCCCGATGTCAAAATCGGTTTGGTGCATGGCCGAATGAAGCCGAGCGAAAAACAAGCGGTGATGCAAGCCTTTAAAAACAATGAACTGCACTTGCTGGTTGCCACAACGGTGATTGAGGTTGGCGTTGACGTGCCGAATGCGAGCTTGATGATCATCGAAAACCCTGAGCGTTTGGGCTTAGCACAGTTGCACCAATTACGCGGCCGCGTAGGGCGAGGCTCTGTCGCCAGTCATTGCGTATTGCTTTACCATGCACCACTATCGAAAACCGCGCAAAAACGCTTGGGTGTACTGCGTGAGAGCAATGACGGTTTTGTGATTGCCCAACGAGACTTAGAAATTCGCGGTCCGGGTGAGCTGCTTGGTACCAAACAGACCGGCCTCGCGGATTTCAAAATTGCGGATTTAGTCCGTGACCAACGTTTAATTCCTGAAGTACAGCGCATTGCTCGCTACTTACACGACCATTATCCAAGCCACGCGACCGCCATTATCGATCGCTGGTTAGGAGAGAAGGACATCTACGCCAAAGCATAAGATTGTTCGTTCTGTATTCCCCTCTCCCTTACACAGCAAAAGCAAACGTTTGCTTTCTTGCGTAAACCCTCTATAATTTCGCCAATTTTTTTAGTGAACTACTCACTTATCCAGTCCGAGCAGATTCTGATTAACAGCAATCACAGATGACGTGTCTGCTCCACTTAGTGCTCCCACTCAGCGAACGCTAAGACAACAACGCACCATTAGGAAAACAGTATGACTATCCACAACGCTTCGCGTAAGTCTGATTTGGTTTATCAACTCAACGATAGGCCACCGCTACCCCAAACCATTTTCGCCGCTTTACAACATTTGCTAGCCATGTTTGTTGCGGTCATCACCCCTTCGCTTATTATTTGCCAAACACTTGGTGTTTCTGCCGAACAGACCAACACCATCATCAGCATGTCGCTGTTTGCATCTGGCTTATCCTCCTTTATCCAGATCCGCACCATTGGCCCAATTGGCTCCGGTTTACTTTCTATCCAAGGCACCAGTTTTAACTTTCTTGGGCCAATTATTGGCGCAGGCTTGTCATTAAAAGCAGGTGGTGCAGATATAAGCACTATGATGGCGGCGATCTTTGGCACCATTTTAGTCGCCTCTTTTGCTGAAATCCTATTATCACGAGTGCTGCAATACGCGCGCCGCGTGATCACGCCGCTGGTGTCGGGCATTGTGGTCACCCTGATAGGCTTAACACTGGTACAAGTTGGTTTAGTTTCTATGGGTGGCGGCTATGCTGCGCTCAGCGATGGCACTTTTGGCAGCTTAGACAAACTGGCGCTGGCGGGAACCGTGCTTGGACTTATCGTGCTGCTCAACCGCTCAAGTAACCCATACATTCGCGTAGCATCGATTGTGATTGCGATGTTCGTCGGTTATATCATGGCCTACTTGATGGGGATGGTGAACACTGATTCACTGAGTGAAACTGCCCTGATTGCACTACCAATACCTATGCAGTTTGGTTTAGGTTTTGATTGGTCACTCTTTATTCCTCTGGTACTGATTTTCTTGATCACCGCATTGGAAGCGATTGGTGATATCACCGCCACTTCTGAAGTGTCGGGCGAGCCTGTCAAAGGGCCGATTTATATGAAGCGTATTAAAGGTGGTGTGCTGGCTGATGGTTTGAACTCCGCGCTGGCGGCGGTCTTTAACAGTTTTCCCAACTCGACCTTTAGCCAAAACAATGGTGTAATTATGCTCACCGGGGTTGCCAGCCGTTATGTGGGTTACTTTATTTCCGCCATGTTGGTGTTGCTCGGCCTGTTCCCGGGCGTGGCAAGCTTTGTACAATTGATTCCTGAACCGGTACTTGGCGGTGCAACCATCGTCATGTTCGGCACCATTGCAGCCGCGGGTGTGCGTATTATTTCCCGTGTGGATCTCGACCGCCGCGCGATTTTAATCATGGCGCTGTCGTTTTCGATGGGGTTAGGCATTGCGCAAAAGCCAGAGATTCTGCAATTTATGCCCGAGTTCATTAAGAGCATTTTTTCATCCGGCGTAGCGGCTGGCGGTATCACCGCCATTTTGCTCAACTTGCTACTGCCAGAAAAATTGCCACGCGAAGAAGAAGAACTCGAAGAGCTCAAAACCAACTGATTGCATGGATGGGCCCAAAAACTTCGGTCAGCAGCCGAAAAGACATAAACCGCAAACACAATGGGCTCAGTTGAGCCCATTGTGTTATTTAGTAAATAAGCCCCTATTTGGTCGGGAAGCTCAGTTGCGCTTTGAGTCCACCTTCACTGCGGTTACTCACCACAACGCTGCCATGATGCTGGCTAACAATCCGTTTCACTATCGCCAAACCAAGCCCTGTGCCTTCACTGCCGCGCGCGGTATCACCACGCGTAAAAGGTTCAAACACTTTACTCACTTGGCTAGGATCAATACCCGGGCCATTATCCTCCACACAAACCCAAGCCATTTTGTTATCTGCGGTACTGCCCGTGCTCACCTTAACCCAACCATTACCATAACGAATGGCGTTCACCACTAAGTTGCTCACCGCGCGTTTAATGGCGATCGCATTGCCAAAGGCTGGCTGCATTGGTAAATGCAGCGCGACATCGATTTTGATCTCGTAGCCCCCTTCGGCAGTGGCGACATCATTGGCGATCTCATTGAGATCAACGGCGGTAAAGGTCTGTTTATTGACGGGTTTAAGGTAGTCCATAAACTGACTGATGATCTCGTTACACTCTTCCGTATCACTGATGATCCCTTCGGCTAGATAACTCTCTTCTGGAGACATCATTTCCGTAGCTAAGCGAATACGAGTCAGCGGTGTACGTAAGTCGTGGCTGATCCCCGCCATCAATAATGAGCGATCCTCTTCAAGCGCTTGGATCCCTTTCGACATTTGATTAAACGCCAACGTCACCGCGCGAATTTCAGAAGCGCCTTTGAGCGGCAATGGTGGCGGGTTCTCACCTCGGCCAACGGCTTTGGCGGCTTTTTCTAAGGCAATTAAGGGACGATTTTGCAGACGAATAAACAGCCATCCCCCTAATACGATCAGTAACGCCATCACCAAACTATTGTGAAATAGTGGCGCAAAATCCTCTTTTTGCAACTCAGAGAGAGGGATGCGTATTAATGACCCCGGAAAAGAGTCCACTTTCATCCATAAAATATAACTCTCTTTACCCAAAATCATCCGCACATCGGTCGGCGAGCCGAGCTCATTGCTCATCTCCTCGCTCATCAAATCAATGCTGATGGCATCGTGATACTCTTGGGCCATCTCACTCTCTTCACTATGAATGGTGACGCCCAACTGTTCTAACACTCGGCGGCGCTGTAAGGCGTCCATTCCCAGCTTCGATGTATTGTTCGCCGCATCATCCAGCATTAGGTTGATCTCATGGCCCAAAATCTTATTGAACTGCTGCAAACTGGGCATCAAAGCATAGTTAAATACGGCGTAATAAGAATACACTTGGCTGGCGATCAGCAATGAAAAGAAGAGCAAAATCGATTGAGTAAAGGAACTGCGAATGCGCATAGGAAAACCCGCTATGAACGTACTATCAAAAAGGCGATAAAAAAGCTCCTGTGGGTTAACCGACAGGAGCTGATTGAAATTTAAGACTCTTTACCATCTGGAACGAAGACGTAACCTAAGCCCCACACCGTTTGTATGTAGCGTGGTTTGCTTGGATCCACTTCAAGCATGCGACGTAAACGCGAGATTTGCACATCAATCGAGCGCTCCATTGCGGAGTATTCACGCCCTCTTGCCATATTCATCAACTTATCGCGCGACATTGGCTCACGCGCATTGGTGACTAAGGTCTTCAATACGGCAAATTCACCGGAAGTGAGCGGCATCGGCTCATCGCCACGGAACATTTCGCGGGTACCTAAATTCAGGCGAAACTCACCAAATTCAACCACCGACTCTTCAGCACTTGGCGCGCCGGGGGCTTCAATTACTTGGCGACGTAGCACGGCTTTGATTCGCGCCAGTAGTTCACGCGGGTTAAACGGTTTGGGCAGGTAATCATCCGCACCCACCTCCAAGCCAACAATACGATCCACTTCGTCGCCTTTAGCGGTCAGCATTAAAATCGGCAACATGTTATTGGCGTTACGCAAGCGGCGGCAAATAGACAAACCATCTTCACCCGGTAACATCAAATCAAGCACCATTAAGTGGAAGTTTTCACGAGTGAGCAGGCGATCCATCTGTTCGCTATTGGCGACACTACGCACCAGAAAACCTTGCTCTGACAAGTAACGCTCAAGCAATGCACGTAAACGCGCATCATCATCCACCACTAAAATTTTATAGTTTTCTTGCATTTATTCGTCCACCGATGATCTAACCTTACCAGTAAACTGGCTTTGGCAAAATGTAGCACTGATTCCCCTACCGTGAGCTAAAGAATTGTTACGCTTTATTACTTTCTTAGTCGATCACTAACAATCTAATCGATAACAGAAAACGCGGCCATGCCCTTTGTCACAACGTTGGTATCATAAGTTGAGTCGATGGTGTAACGAAGGGGAGTGAGTGAGTTACTACATTTCGCACGCGCTTCAATGGATGAGTTAGAGGCTTACGCACTGAACCGCTCTTAAATATAATGAAGCCCCAGAAATCATTCTGGGGCAGTTTTAGTTTATCTACGGAGATTAAAAACCTCCGATATTTGTCACCATTGAGGCTACAATAGTTATTGTGGATTAAGACCCAACTTTTCTAATACTAACTTAAAGTTCGCTCTACGCTCCGCCAAGTTATGTACCTCGCCCGTAGAGCAGGTTGAATCTGGGCAACCACGGTTAACAATACCTGACACGTCATCAATAAACGCTGACCCTTTTAGACCACTCTCAACGTACTTTTTCAGCTCGTTGTAGTAATTCCAATCTGCGTATTGCCCACCTTCATTCGAATACGCCTGCACTGAGGTTACCCAGTAGAACAAACCAGCAATCCATTTAATTTCTTTGTTCTCTTCAGAGCTACAAATCAGACCGGGGTTGGAGCAAAAATCCATTTCAGCATATAGTGGATTTTCGGGCGGCGCTTCAACGGTTACACCATCAATGGTTTGGCCAATCGTTTCAGGGTCAACATGTGAACGTCCTAAGTAGTGGTTGAGCGTACCAAAGTTTTGACGCCCGGTGGTTTGGATAACACCGCGCCCCCACCAGCCACAGCCCTCTACGCTTTCTTGGCTGCTGCCGTCCCAAATGAACTTACCTGCTTTTTGACCAACGTAAGTCTTACACTCGTCACGCTCCCAAACTTGCTTAGACGTATCTACGTTTTCTGGAACATCGTTACAGTGGCCGTTGTTAGTCCAACGTCCTACTGCCCCGTTGGCCAAGAGACCGCGCTCTTCTAGTACCGCATCAGGGGCGGCAAAAACTGGCGCTGGTGCACCGTACCATTTCGCATGTGTTAGCGCGCTCATTTCCATTTTATTATCACGCGGGCAGGAATACGCATGGTCTAAGCCCGATGCTGGGTTGACACCGTAGTCTGCGTATTTCTGACCAAGCTGACCACAACTGGCCGACATGGGATAGTCTGCAGGCGCACCGTATTTGGTTTCAGACCAATTATTTTCGTCACAGGCGTTATAACGGATAGTTTCCTGCATACTTTGTGCAAGGAATGCGGCAATCGCGACTTTGGCGTATGTGATGTTGGTTGCATCATCAACATTCTCATCCATCAGCCAGAACTTGTTGCCTGCAACGCCAATGTTGTGCATCGCATTCAGACCGTCTAGGAAGTCATTCCATTTGTACACCGTTGATGGCACCCAACCATTACTTGGCGTTTCATATAGGAACGCTTCGTTATCCATCGCATTTTCAGCGTCAGCTAACTGTTGGTTCAATACTTCGATACGAGTCAAAGAACCGTTTTCTAGCTCTTCACCAACGTAGTACAGGGGTACCTTCGCCTCTTGGTAACGCTCAATTTTTGCCGTTAGCGCTTCACTGTCTTTATCAAATTGCAGTGCAAACACGTTACTAAATGCCGCTTTCCGCAGTTGAGGTTTACTTTCACCTTGGCCCATGAAGTAGTTAGCTGTTTGCTCTGTTGGCATGTTCGTCAACATTGCTGGCGTCTTAATGTAGTCTGTCACCTGCTTCACGTACTCTAACGCGTTGTGCCACTGCTCAGCTGATAAGGCCTCTGTTACGCTGGATTTAGTAAACGCAACAAAGTCTGCTTTCGTCGCCACTTCAGCGTTGTACAGCTCAAACTTGTCGAGTAATTCTGCTGTATCGCCTGATGCACTGTCCCAAACTGACTGTCGACCTGAATGACTATCGTAGGCAAAATCACCAATGCTAAGAGTCCAGCCAAAAGGGGCGTTTGGTGCTAATGTTGAGAGAATAAGATGGTGAGCTTGAGCCCAACCTTTGACATCATCGCTCAAGGCTTGAATCGCATCCATATCGATTCGGTTGTCCGTTCCAGTGGAATTGACCGCACTCGTGAGGGCTTCTTTAACCGCAACGGAGCCAAAGAACTCGCCTTGATCTTGTGTTGCAAGGTCCAACACATCGCTGCTGATGATGATTGATGCTGTGTCTGCCTGCTCAGCTTGATTGATGATAGAGACAAACGCTTGCGTTAATTGCTCAACATCCGCTAATTCCTCACGATTGCTCGCTTCAATTATCAGTGTCTTCGGTGCATTAGTTGATGGGCTGGCAACCACAAACGTATTTGGCCAGCCTGCCACTTCTAAACGCACAGGATCCATTGGGTTTGGTAGTGAAAGCAGTGGCGCAGTACCAGGCTCTGAACCATCACAATTAAGATGCAAAGACCATGAGCCGTCGCTACCTGGCAAGGTTTGTGTCCAATGCGCTGCAGAATAAGCAATATTGTTATGCACCATAATGTCGCCCTGATTGGCATGATCACCGCTTGTCCAATTTGGATAAACATTAAACTCCGCGCAGAGCTCATCTGGTGGAGTGACAGGCGGATCAACTGGATCCTCTGCAACCGTAAGACGAACACTCGCGCTAGAAAAAAGATTCTGAGCATCGGTGGCGATCGCATTTAAAGTGACGTCACCAGCTTGAATTGGCGACCAATCACAATCAAAACTATCCACCTCATTGGCCTCGTCGGCATTAAAAGTACAAATGGGTTGGCCATTAGCCTGCACAACCAGCGTGGATAAGTCATTATCCACGTCTGTTGCACGAACAGAAACCGAAACCTTCTCGGTAGGCTGAACCATCGCCCCGTTTACGGGGGTGATGAAACTCACCGCTGGAGCTGTAAAATCTTCTGTCACATTGGCTTCGATTGTAACAGACACCGATTGCTGTTTAATGACCTGATTACTTTTATCAAGCACCAACACCTTAATCGTCGCACTACCAGCAGCATCGGGTGTCCAACTCTGAGAGTAGTTTGTTTGACTTTGATCGATGTTTTGCAGACCTAGGTTCTGACTGTTCACCCAAAATTCCACTTTTGCGGCTAATTCGCCTTCAATACTAACTTGAATGGCCGTCTCGTCACCCGCCGTTACCAGTTGGCCTGATACAGGGGTAAGAATCGATAATTCGGTTTCGTCAGGGATGGCTGGCTGATCAGAACACTCAGTCACCTGCCAAAACCAAGAGTCCTCATTCGGAGTTTCCCATACACCAGGGCTATTTTCTGCAATAAAGCACTGATCGTTATAAGAAACAACTTGACCATTTTCAACTTGAGTTTCACCCGGAATAAAAGGAATGATATCGCCTAAATCAGGTTCTGGTTCAGGTTCTGGTTCTGGTTCTCCTGAACAGGCAGCACTATCCCAAAACCAAGAGCTAGCATTGGGAGTTTCCCACACACCAGGATTATTTTTGGCAATAAAACATTCTCCATTATAAGAAACCAGATCTCCATTCTGAACCTTAGTTTCACCTGGTATAAAAGTAACTATTGAATTGCTGTCAGCAGCATACAAATATCCGCTGAACATCACACTTGCCAGAACGGAAGTTATTTTATTTATTTTTTTCATTTATTTATCCTTTGGGATAAAGATGATTTAAGTAAGGCGCACGTAACAGATACGGCAACGGCACAACCACAATAAGGGCATTCGATTTATGCCTATATTTAGCACGAGATACTTATTACTCGAAATGAAAAAAACTGAATAATACCGGGCATAATAATAATGAATAGATTCAGTAACTAAAATACAAAGGATAACTACATTATTATCATAACACTAATGCATCAATACCTTAAAAATGATAATCAAAGAAGATAATGGTGAGTAATAACAAACTTCACCATATATCGCCAACGGTTAAAAGAGCGAGCAACTTAAATTACGGAAAAGCTAGTCAATAATACTAGCTTTATAAATAAGATGGACAAACAGTAAAATATTTCTCATTCAATATTTTACTGTTTGAGTTTGAGAATCGGTAAAGTACTCAACTAAATTCTATTTATTGCAATGTTCTACACTTATTCCTAAGTAACTGTGCACAGTTTCGAGCACATTAGGTGGCAACTTTCACGGATGACATCGTTTGTCAGTTCGGCTCTTTATCAAAGCGGCCAAAACGATAGCGATAGCCTAAACCAAAGGCAATATCGGTGCTGTTGTTGGCATTAAACATATTTTCGACCACAGTAACTTCAATCGCTGAATGGCTCATTTGATAACGATACCCCAAAATAAACTCGGTCGATGGTTTAGAAAAGTCATCCTCCCCCGTTGAAAGGCCTTGATAGAATGAGACCTGCCCAATCAGATAATGGCGTTCTAACCACTGATATCGATAACTGGTACCCATCGACCAAGTACTCGAATGATACTGTGTTTGGCCTGGTACATTGGTCGGGTTGCGAAAGGTGATAGCCAACAGCGTATCAAGTGCATGCTTACCTCTTCGGTAGCCATAATTAAGCTGCACCGCTTGTTCAAACTCGGATAGGTTGAATATTCCATGGTGTGGATCGCTGTAATAGAGTGAAACTCCCAATGACAAACCGTGATGAGGCTTATCCACCAGCTGGTACTGTAAATAACTGGTCAACGCACGGCTCAATGTCTCGCCTCGGAACGCTTCCTGATCAATGCCGTACTCTGGCATTTGAATGATGAAGCGATCGTTATCGACATCCTCACGCCCGTTTTGATCAATGCCAAACCAGTCATGAAAAGCAATGGTTAAGCCATCTAAATGATTATTGGCAGCAAAGTTCCAACGATAATTAAGCTCAACCTGCCACTTCGAAGTGAGCTGCCATTTACCGCCCATTGCAAGCTGATTCTGGTAATAATCCAAACTATAGTGGGGAGTGATCGCCCAAATGCTGGCGATAGTCGCGCTGGTGTAGAGCTCCACTTCTTCCTCTTGCATCGAAAAGCCGGAGCGAAGTTGTGCAGAAAGGCTATTGGTATGCAGTGGCGATTGCACATAGCTTTGCGCAGGCCCGTAGTCAATGTCCGCCCACGCCGAGGGGATGGAAAGAGAAAAGAGAATAAACCAACAAATGCACTTACACTCCGTCATGCATACTCTCCGGCCAAAGCAACCTTTTGAATATATTAGACAATCATTAACGCTTAGTGAGTGACCATATCCCTTAATGATGATCTACCGTACACATTAAGTGTATGCGCTAATTCAGAAATATCATGAGATAGTGCTAACTTTTTCCGCAAGCTAGGGCGTTTTCAAATTCGGATTATCAAATTTTTTTTGAAAATGAATTAAGCAAGAGGCGGTTTCTTGTTTGGACTCAGTCCGTTATCTTAGCGCCATCTCGAATGTTATCTTCCCTAGGAGGGAAAAATGAATATTGTTCAAGCATCGCAAGCGCGCTATTCCACCAAAGCGTTTGACACCAACCGTAAACTGACTGAACAGCAAGTCGCTGATATTAAAGAACTGGTACGCATGAGCGCCTCTAGCGTCAATTCGCAGCCTTGGCATTTTATTTTGGCGGCTAGCGAGGAAGGCAAAACGCGTATCGCCAAAGCGGCGCAAGGTCAATTTTCCTTTAACGAACGCAAAATTTTGGATGCGTCTCACGTGATGGTGTTTTGCGCCAAAACCGATATTGATGATCACTACTTATTGACGCTGCTGGAAAACGAAGAGAAAGATGGCCGCTTTGCCAATGAAGAAGCGAAAACAGGCATGCACGGCGGACGCAGCTATTTTGTTAACTTGCATAGAGAAACGCTCAATGACGCCGAACACTGGATGCAAAAACAAGTTTATTTAAATGTTGGAACACTGCTGCTCGGAGCGGCTGCGATGGGCATTGATGCTGTCCCCATTGAAGGGTTTGATGCCGAGGTGCTCAACCAAGAATTTGGCCTGACTGAAAAAGGGTTCACCAGCTTAGTGATTGTACCGCTCGGTTACCACAGCGAAGAAGATTTTAACGCCAAGCTGCCGAAATCTCGCTGGCCAGAACAAACCGTCTTTACTGAGTTATAAGCCATGATCCACTTATTAGCCGAAATCAAAGCCCTTCCCGACTCAATAGAGCGAGTGCAAGCTATGCTTGAAGCACTGCTTGAACCGAGCCGCAACGAAACAGGCTGCTGCCAATATGAGCTCTATCGTGATAACTCGATTGACGGGTTATTCTTGATGCAGGAGATTTGGTGCTCAGAGGAGAGCTTGCAACAACACCAACAGAGTGCACATTTTCAGCACTTTCAACAACAGCTTAGCGAGCAAGAGGCATTGGAATACCTACAAATCCGCCCGCTAACGTTTGTTGGCTAATACGGGATTAACTCTCACGCTGTTTGATGGCTGTCAGTACCGCTTGTCGTTGCTGGCAGCCTTTTCCACGAATAAATTCCTGAAAAGCGCGAATGGTTGGGGTGATCAAACGTCGATCTGCGCACACGATATAAATTGGCACTGGCCCACTTTCCCATTGCGGTAAAATACGTACTAAGCGCCCATCAATAATATCCTGACTGATATCCATTAATGACTTATTGGCAATGCCTTTGCCTTTAACAGCCAATCGATGTACCACGTCACCATCATTGCATGCGGGGTTTCCTTGCACTACCACACTCTGCGTTTCGCCCTCTCGGCTCAAAACCCACTTATTATGCAGGGTGTCGGCCAGCATATAACAAAGACAATTGTGATGTTGCAGATCGTCAGGATGGAGGATAGGTGGATGCGTTGCCAAATATTCTGGCGAGGCGCACAACACGCGCTCGTTTGATTCACACAGCGGCATCGCAACCAAATTGGAATCAGCAGGATGGCCATAACGAATCGCAATATCCATCGGGTGAGCATACATATCCGCTAAGCGATCAGAGAGATCCAGTTTAACGATGACGTTCGGGTGCAAGGCAATAAATTCATCGATCCAATCCAGCAGTAAATTGCGCCCCAAATCCGAAGGGGCACTGAGGTGCAGCTTCCCCGCCAGTTGACCACGCGCGCATGCTATCTGATCGAGCCCTTCTTGCAACGTGGCAAGGGCTGTCTGAGTTTTGGCGAGGAAAATCTCCCCCTCTTGGGTTAAGCGCATATGACGTGTCGAGCGGACAAAGAGCGGAAACTGCACCTGCTCTTCTAAGCGGCGAATGGCGGCACTGACCGCGGCTGTGGTCAGCGATACGCTGTTGGCCGCCTTAGAAAAACTGCCTTGGCGTGCGGTTTCGACAAACAAGTTCAGATCATTGAGTGCTTTCATATTCTCCGCCTATTGGCTATTTCCATCGCTAAAATTTCCATGACAAGTGATATTAATCGGCTGATAGGCTTGCCAACACTTTTGCGCGCTAACATCGCCGCCTTGCGCTTTACGCTGATAATGCTGTTGCAATTGCGTCAGATAACGCTGGGCAATCATTTTTTGCTCATCATTGGCCACTTGCCAAATCGATTCGCCAACCAAACTAAGGGGTGGTAATTTTGGTTCTTTGCCCCGTACTGCAGGCGGATTAATCTGCACGTTCAGCAGCTCGTAGATACGCCGATTCTCTTCCACCAGCTGTTCCTGTTGTAATCTCGCGCCCAGTGTCATCAACTGTTCACGTAAGGTGTAGCCGTGATGCACAGGACAAAGCAGAAAATCGAACGAGCGATGCGGATAACGCTCAACCAGCTCGGCAATGAATTCACTCATTAAATCACCGCCAACCCCAGCGATGATCAGTAGATGCGAGCCAGAATGGCTATCAAGCGGCAAATCGCGCACATCCATGCAATGTGTACGCCAGCGCGGTAACGCCACCGTTGCAGGGAAATAGCGCGTTAAATCAAGCGTCACCTTTTCAATCAACGCTGGCACAATATCAACAAAATGCACCACACTATTTGGACAGCGCTTCAGTAATGCCGCGCCAAGCAAACCGTGATCGCAGCAGCAATCCCAAATATGATCGTAGTGGCGGTTGATCTGCTGTACTAACTGCGTGAGCCGTTTTCCTAATTTCATCTTTGCCCAACCAAGCCGCATGATACAACACGCCGCCGAATAAAAAGAGTGGCGGCCATTTTACTTGGATTTGAAGAAATGTTGCATAGAAAATAACAAACCCATCAATGAACATTTCTAGTTAACCTGTCAGTGATTTATAGTGAGCAACACTTAATCTATTCTGACAAAAGGAAATGTCATGGCAGCTCTGTTTTTCAAGTGCCTGCTTGGTGCGCTTGCCGTGTTGATCATCGCCCTGCTCTCCAAAAGCAAAAGCTTTTTTATTGCTGGTCTTGTACCGCTGTTTCCTACCTTCGCTCTGATTGCGCATTACATTGTCGGCACCGAACGCACGATGGAAGACCTGCGCACCACCGCGTTGTTTGGCCTTTACTCGCTTATCCCGTATGCGGCATATCTGTTGGCAGTATACTACTTCAGTTATTGGCTACCTCTCACCAGCACACTGGTATGTGCCACTTTGGTGTGGTTGGCATTCGCTGCATTATTGTTAGTAAGCTGGACACGTTTAAACCCTGCGATGGCCTAAATCATCATCCCCCGACGGTCATATCGATACGGGAGAAAGCCAAACGCAAGCACTACAACGTGAAGTGCTAGAGGAACGATGGCATTTACGCTGCACAATTTATTAAGGAAAGACATAATGTTCGGAAGAGCTTCTTTTACTCTGTTTATTCACATTGTGGTGATCGCAGCTGTTGCGGCGAGTGTGGGAAGCCTGCTCGCCATTCCGCTTTCTGAAATGTTTATTGCCGCAGCTTTAGTCATTGTGCTGCATAAAAAACGCCTCTTATCCATTCGCGTTCCTAACGGGTTATTGTTGACGGTGCAAATTGTGCTCGGCATCAGCGTTGGGGCGACCATCAGTTTAAGTCAATTGGGCGAAACCTTAACCCTACCGGTGATTATCGGTTTGGTTTGCTGCTTAAGCTTGCAGATCGCCAGCAGCTTTCTTTGGCTCCGCAAAAGAGAAGGTTGGTCACCGTTTGAATCTCTACTCGGTGCGGTACCGGGCGCGATGGCAGCGATTTTGGTGATCAGCGAATCAAGCCAGACTCCTTCAACCAAAGTGGTTTATTCGCACTCGGTGCGCTTGATGATCCTCACTTTACTGGCTCTTTTTATCTCCAATAGCACGCCCGACGTTGCCCCCGTTGAGAGCAGTTTGACGATTTACGCGTGGTTGATTTTCTTTGCGCTTGCGCTGCTTAGTCTACTGCTGGGCAAAGGCTCGACCTTGCTAGGCATTCCTGCGCCCTATATGTTGGCGGCACTGCTGGTCACGGCCAGTTTCAATAGTTTTTCGACAGGCATTACGCTACAACTTCCAACATGGATGGTGGTATTCGCCACCGCACTGCTGGGTATTTTGATTGGCGCACGCCTTGCCGATACCACATTGCGCGAAGCCATGGCTTATTCGCGCGCAGGTGTCATGGTTACACTGATTGGTCTGCTGGTCGCCGTCGCCGTGTCTGGCTTGTTTGCGTTACTGCTGGATAAATCTTGGGTGGTATTACTTCTAGCTTGGGTCCCCGGCAGTGTAGAAGCGATGACCGCCGTCGCCCTACTGCTGGGCATGGAACCCGCGTTTGTGATGATCAACCACGCCCTACGGCTACTGCTGCTCTACTCGCTACCCGCCGTGTTGAAAAAGCCGTTAGAGGCGTTGCGAAGCAAGTGAGGTGAGAAAAATGAGCGACCGAGGAATATTTTGGATAACCGAATACTCCGTTCACTGCCCTTTTTCATACTCAATCGAGTTAATAAACCACTCTTTGATACCGGTGGGCGTGGGCACTTGCACCTCGTCATCAACCTCTTTTTTCAGCAGAGCACGCGCCATCGGTGAATCGATGGAGATGTAATCTTTCGCGTCACCGTAAATTTCTTCTGGGCCCACAATGCGAAAGCGCTTTACATCACCCGCTTCATTTTCAATTTCCACCCAAGCACCGAAAAACACTTTCCCCTCTTGTTGAGGCGAATAATCAACTATCGTCACTTCCGGTAAAAATTTTCTCAAAAAACGAATTCGGCGATCAATTTGGCGAAGTAAACGCTTATTAAAGGTGTAGTCTGCGTTTTCAGAGCGATCCCCGAGGCCAGCAGCCCAAGTGACTATTTTGGTAATTTCTGGCCGTTTTTCATGCCAAAGATGGTCATGCTCTGCCTTTAATTTATTGTAGCCCTCACGGGTAATCAGTTTGGTCTTCAAGATCTTTTCCCATTACACACCGCCGTACATTCAAGGTAGCCGCGGGTTATACATTCATCACGATGGCTTGCTACTATACTGTCATTTTCGCTCGGCACCAACTGACTGAGCTTATCTTTAGCCACCAAACTCATCTTCGGTTTTAGCGCTGCCAACGCTGAAAAATGACATCAAAATCACACGCGTTACGTGACCTCTTTGGCACAATCGGGTAGAAGGTTATCTCACTAATCTCATAACAGCGCGCCGTTAGACTAGAAATAAGTCTAACGTGCCCCAATAGTTACCCTATTCAAACCACCCTGAGTGGTGGTGCTACTGAACTACAAAAGAGAAACCACGGATGAGCCAAGCTATCTGCAAATTGATCGCACAAGAGCTAAATGTGCGTCTTGAGCAAGTGACAGCGACTGTCACACTTATTGATGACGGAAACACCGTTCCTTTTATCGCCCGTTACCGTAAAGAGGTCACGGGTGGGCTAGACGACACCCAACTGCGTACCTTAGACAGCCGTTTATCCTATCTGCGCGAGCTCGATGATCGCCGCCAAACCATTCTGAAATCGATTCAAGAACAAGGCAAACTCACCGCCGAGCTGGCACAAGAGATCAACCAAGCGGATAGTAAAACTCGCCTTGAAGATCTCTATTTACCCTACAAACCTAAGCGTCGCACTAAAGGACAAATTGCGATTGAAGCAGGGCTTGAACCCCTGGCAGACAAGCTGTGGAATGAAGCGCAAACCGACCCTGAAACCGAGGCCGCACACTATGTGAACACCGAGAAAGGGATCAGTGATATCAAAGCAGCACTGGACGGTGCACGCGCCATTATCATGGAACGCATTGCTGAAGATGCCAACCTACTGGACAAAATGCGCCGCCATTTGACGCGCAGTGCCGAATTGGTCTCTCGCGTGGTCGAAGGCAAAGAGCAAGCAGGGGAGAAATTTAAAGATTACTTCGCGCATAATGAAACACTCAGTAAAGTGCCTTCACACCGAGCATTGGCCATGCTTCGCGGCCGCAATGAAGGCTTTTTAAGTTTGAGCATGAATGCCGACCCAGAGCAAGAAGAGGGCGTGCGCCAATCGTATTGCGAAACGCTGATTGCACAACACTATGGCATTCACTTAAGCAGCGCCCCTGCCGATGGGTGGCGCAAACAAGTGATCAGTTGGGCGTGGCGCATTAAAGTGTCAATGCACATGGAAACCGAACTGATGGGCGCAATGAAAGAGCGTGCCGAAATCGAAGCGATTGAAGTGTTTGCCACCAACTTAAAAGATTTGTTGATGGCCGCACCGGCTGGCCCACGCGCCACTCTCGGCTTAGATCCTGGTTTGCGAACGGGTTCGAAAATTGCGGTAGTGGACGCCACGGGTAAAGTACTGGCGACCGAGACGATTTATCCGCATCAGCCGCATAACCAACATGACAAATCAGCGAAAATTGTTGAACAGTTAGTACGCCAATTTAACGTCGATTTGATTGCGATTGGTAACGGTACCGCATCGCGCGAAACCGATACTTTTGTCGCTGATGTCATTAAGCGCGGCAACCTGAAAGTGCAGAAAATCATTGTTAGCGAAGCAGGGGCCTCGGTCTACTCAGCCTCTGAGTTGGCGGCCAAAGAGTTCCCCAATATGGATGTGTCGCTACGCGGCGCGGTGTCGATTGCTCGCCGCCTGCAAGACCCACTTGCCGAGCTGGTGAAAATCGATCCGAAATCGATCGGTGTGGGCCAATACCAACACGATGTCAGCCAGTCGATGCTCGCCAAACGCTTAGATGCGATTGTTGAAGACTGCGTCAACGCAGTGGGCGTGGATGTGAATACTGCCTCTGCCGCGCTGTTAACACGCGTGGCTGGCTTGTCTAACGCACTGGCGCAAAACATCGTTGATTATCGGGATGAAAATGGACGCTTCGCCTCACGCGCCACACTGAAAAAAGTCGCGCGCTTAGGGCCAAAAGCATTTGAGCAATGTGCGGGCTTCTTACGCATTATGGATGGTAAAAATCCACTCGATGCCTCTTCGGTTCACCCAGAAGCGTATCCAGTGGTGAAAGCCATCGCCGAAAAAAATAGCAAAGAGATCAAAGCATTGATCGGCAATAGTGAGTTTTTGCGCAATTTACACGCCGTCGATTATACCGACGAGCATTTTGGCCTACCGACTGTCACTGACATCATCAAAGAGCTCGATAAACCGGGCCGCGATCCACGCCCTGAATTTAAGACCGCGACCTTTGCTGATGGCGTGACTGAAATGAAAGATCTGGAAATTGGGATGATTTTGGAAGGCGTGGTATCGAACGTGGCCAACTTTGGTGCTTTTGTTGATATTGGCGTTCACCAAGATGGCTTAGTGCATATCTCTGCGCTGACTGATCGTTTCATTGCCGACCCGCGTGAAGTGGTGAAAGCAGGCGACATCGTCAAAGTCAAAGTGATGGAAGTCGATGTGCAGCGAAAACGCATTGCACTCTCGATGCGCTTAAACGATGAGCCGGGTCAAGATAACCGCAGCCAACGCTCTGGCGTAACAAGTGGCAACACGCGTTCGCATCAAAACAGTGGCCAACCGCAACGCCGTCGTGAAGAGCCACAACAAAACGCGGCAATGGGTGGAGCTTTCGCCGCCGCCTTTGCTAAAGCGAAAAAATAGCGGCGATGCGTAACTTACTGGATAAACGAATCACAGTGAAAAGCACCTAACCGCGTCGCTCATATCAGAGCCGCAAAAAACACAAATCCCCACTGCGGCCAACGCCTAAGTGGGGATTTTATTTATCGCGATAAGTCGCATTCATCGACCTACAACACCGCAATCACTTCAGAAGGCGTATTGGGTGCAACCGCGTGACCATAATAGTACTTAATTACAGTTCGCCGGCGCGCCATTTTGCCTTCGGTTATCGCAGCATCAATAATGTGTTTAGGTAACCTAAACCGCATCGTATAGCTTTTACCTTGATCCTTGCTGTAGGTGGCGAGAGCGAGCAAGTCAAACAGCCTTTCGAGCTCGCTTTTCTGCTCCTCTTGATAAGAAGTCGATGTTTCGTATTCGGTGCCAACCTCATAGCTTGGGTGCTCTGAAGGGTCCCATGACGACTGTTTTCGTCTTTTATCATCCGCCTTTACCTTACGCTCAGCGTTGGTTTTAGCCAGTTCGACGGTTGGCATCACAGGGGCGCGGATCCGATTGTCACGCGCGGCCTGTTCCGTTTGCACATTAACCGATGGGGCGATAAGTGGCACACTTACGTTCGTTGGTGACACCATCATAGCCGAAACCTCCTCAGTATCGCCCGCCCCGATAGACCTGCTTTCGCTCAGCACTACTGGGTTAGACTTTATATCGACCAGATTGCTCAAACTTTTAGCAAATTTATTTTTAATTTAACATTTGCACCCAACGGCTTGACGTTTCAGGACGCTACAGATAAAGACAGCAAACGGGCGAATCCCCATGAGAGAGCAACGATGTGATTGAGGTGAGCCAACACAGCTGTAGCTTTAAGTAGAAAGACATTGCATGGGTATCAATGCCTTAACGTGCAAAGGCGATGAGCTGCTGGCAAAAATCGTCCAGTTCAGTGATGAACGGTGCGTGGGAGGAATTGCCAAAAATGTACTGCTCGCTATTGGGCAAGGTTTTTTGCAACTCTTGCGCCACCTTAACCGGCACCAAACCATCAAGCCGACCATATAGACGAAGCATGGGAATCGAGAGTGCTGTCAACGGCTGGCGCAAATCCACCTCCGCCAACATGACCAAACCCGCTAACAACGATTGTGGGTTCGGCGCTGGCCGTGATAACACCGCTTGTTTTAGGTATTTCACATCTTGCTTTGCCTGAGGGCTGCCCATCGCTTGCAGCGCCATAAAGCGCTCAACAGTAGCCTGAAAATCGTCCATTAACTGTTCAGTAAAGGCACTGAGCACTTGAGGGAGAATGCCACGCCACGGTTTCTGTGCCGCAAATTTGGGAGAACTCGCCACAGTGACCAATTTGCTCACATAACTTGGGTGATGCAGTGCCATATGAGTCGCCACTAACCCACCCAAAGACCAACCGACCCAAATGGCTTGTTTAGGCGCTTGCATGATTAGCGCCTGCGCGATCTCTTCTAGATCAGCGGCGTGACTAGCAGCGCTGTGACCATAACCAGGCAAATCAACCACGTGCACACGAAAATGTCCTTTAAGCACATCGACCGCTTGCTGCCATACTGCACCATTCATCCCCCAACCGTGCACCAAGACAAGATCATCGCCCTCGCCTGAGGCTTGCCAATATAACGCTGTGGCCATGCTCACAAATTCCCCCACTAAATTCACACTTCTTCGCTGAAAAAATACCGATCATACACTCACTCACTTGAAATCACGGTCAACACAAAGACTGATTCAAGTTGCAAGAGTATAACCATACTTCGTTTCACAGCTTTGGTTGAGTTATGTTATCGCATTGGGTTCAAAAAACCATCACTCGCTTGGTAAGCCGTCAGTGTCTACTGTGTCGTTTACCGATTGAAACTCACCAAACTGGGGCTTGGTGTAAGACCTGCCTAACCTATTTTTCACCGCAACCTCGCTGCCAACAGTGCGGCCTGCCAACACTTATTACCGTGCCTCAATGCGGGCAATGTTTAGCGAATCCTCCGCCTTGGCAACGCCTATACTGTGTCGGCGACTATATTTTTCCGCTCAGTCACACCATTCATCAACTCAAATATGAAGGTCAATTTTGGCAATCTCGCCATTTGAGTGCCTTACTGACGCCACGTATCGACACTCCCGCCCCGCTCATCACTAGCGTTCCGTTGCACTGGCAACGGCGCTTAAAACGCGGCTTCAATCAAAGTGCACTACTTGCCTCTCAATTAAGTCAACAACTGGGGGCTAGCTGCGATAACCAGTTGATCAAACGCAATCGCGCAACGCCCCAGCAGCAAGGGCTTTCTAAATTACAGCGCAAACAAAATCTCAAACATGCATTCACACTACGGCACCTTCCCACGCACAAGCACATTGCACTTGTTGACGATGTAGTGACCACGGGCAGCACCGTGCAGCAAATCTGTCAATTACTGCTTGAAGTCGGTGTCGAAAGGATTGATATTTACTGCATATGCCGCACTCCTGAACCTAAAGATTAACCAACACGGTTTTATTTAGCGCGTAAAAAGGACTGGATCCGCCGTGTTTCAGGAGTAGAATGGCAAGTAATAACCTATAAATTTACTCAGGTATTCGTCGTGTCAAATTCTATTATTATTACCGAAACAGCCCAAACCCATTTCGGCAAGTTGCTTGGGCAACAGCCTGATGGTACTAACATCCGAGTTTTTGTAGTCAATCCAGGCACTCAAAATGCAGAGTGTGGCGTCTCTTACTGCCCACCCGAGGCAGTGGAAGCGACTGATACTGAAATTGCCTTTGAAGGTTTTTCTGCGTATGTCGATGAACTGAGCTTGCCGTTTTTAGAAGACGCAGAGATCGATTTCGTCACTGATAAAATGGGTTCACAACTGACACTTAAAGCTCCGAATGCGAAGATGCGTAAAGTGTCTGATGACGCAAGCCTGATTGAACGTGTGGAATATGCGATTCAAACTCAAGTCAACCCGCAGTTAGCTGGCCATGGTGGCCATGTCAGCTTGGTTGAAATCACCGAAGATGGTATTGCGATTGTCGCCTTTGGTGGTGGCTGTAACGGTTGTTCAATGGTCGATGTCACCCTCAAAGAAGGCATTGAAAAAGAACTGCTTCAACAATTTGAAGGCGAATTAACCGTGGTGCGCGATGCTACTGAACACGATCGTGGTGAGCACTCTTACTACTAGTGACTCGCTAGATACGTGGATTACAGAAAAACGAAGCCGAGATGAGATTCTCGGCTTTTTTATACTTAAAATCATTTGCCGCGCTCAAGTCCTTTTCAATTAAGGTCATTTTCTCATATAGTTAGAAAAGTCATTTGCCTTACGGGAATTAGTGTATGCCAACCAGAAAACTGCCCGAAATTTTAGCCCAAAGAACGGCAGCTCAATCGACCCTGTTTACCATCGAATCATTAGATTTACGCTTTTCTAACGGCGAACAGCGCACCTATGAACGAATGAAACCGAGCGGCCGGCATGCAGTCATGATGGTGCCAGTAACGGCACAAGGAGATTTACTGCTGGTTCGAGAGTATGCCGCTGGCACTGAACGCTATGAGCTCGGATTCCCTAAGGGTTTGATTGACCAAGGAGAAAGCCCGCAACAAGCAGCAAATCGTGAACTCAAAGAAGAAATTGGTTTTGGCGCAAGCACCTTAACCCCCTTAAAAGAGGTGGTACTTGCCCCCTCTTACTTTTCGAGCAAAATGACACTCTTCTTAGCACAAGATCTATACTCAGAAGTAATGGAAGGCGATGAACCCGAACCTTTAGAGGTCATTCGCTGGCCTCTGGCCCAAGCAGAAGAGCTACTGACTCACCTCGATTTCTGTGAAGCCCGAAGCATTACCGCACTACTGCTTGCTCTGCGCAGCCTAAAATAACAAAGTAGAGCTATAGGATTGATGATGCCAACAGCCAATAATTTATCTTACTTACTGCCTGACGTAATTGAAATCGCTCGCTCTGCCGGGCAATTGATTCTCGATATCTACGAAAAGAAAAACTACGAAGCGTTCACCAAAAGTGACCACACCCCTGTCACCAGTGCCGATCTTGCTGCGCATAAACTGATCTGCGAACGACTGAGTGAACTCACGCCAGATATTCCTGTTTTGTCGGAAGAGGCGGCGGACATTAGCCTAGAAAAACGCAGCCAATGGCAGCGGTACTGGTTGGTTGACCCGCTTGATGGTACGCAAGAGTTTATTGCGCGCAGTGGTGACTTTGCCACCATTATCGCACTGATCGAAGAAAACCAACCAGTGATGGGCGTCGTCTATGGGCCCGTTTCTGGCGTGACCTACTACGCCTACGCAGGCAAAGGCGCATGGAAGATCCCCGACATGTCTGAAAGCTTGCGTATTGAAACACACAAGCACGAAACCGTTGGGCAATCCATCGCGATTGCGATCAGTCGCCGCCAAGATATTAACCGTATTACAAGTTGCATGAGCAGCGCATGGAATTATGAGCTAGTGCCGCTGGGCTCGGCAGCGCTGAAAGCGTGTTTAGTCGCAGAAGGTGCTGTCGACTGCTATTTGCGCCTCGGCCCAACCGGTGAATGGGATACCGCCGCCACGCAATGCATCGTAGAAGAGGCGGGCGGACGCATCCTCAACACGCAACTGCAACCGCTGTCCTACAATGAGCGTGAAACGTTAGAAAACCCCAACTTTATTGTGTTAGGGGATGCCGATTTGCCTTGGAATACCATTTTACAAGTCAAACCATAACGGCCATTACCAATAAAAATGCTGATCAATAGACTCAGCATTTTTATTGGGGTATGAAATGATTACGGTTAAAAAACCAATCAAAGCTGGCCTTGATAATTAAACTGATATTTACCTTGGTTGTCTGGCGCTCCAATCCACTGTAATTGCTCCGCCATTTCGGGTGGGAATTGCGCTTCAGGTTTAAACCATGCTTTCGCACTGTAACTCATGTCTGGTTGCAGCTGCAGGGTAAACTCACTGCTCATTTGATCACTGTTTTGCTGGCCGTTCAATGTCATCTGATTGCTTTGACATTGCAGATCTGCCACTACCGGACCAAGCGAGAGCTCTCCTAAAGGTGAGTCAACTCGGCCATGGGTCCACGCAAGTGAGCCTTCGGCAGATTCACACCACGGGCTATCATAGCGGTAATGGTTCAGGGACAATTCGACTTGCCCCTGAAAAGTCACTGGTACAGGCAGCGGAAACAGCGTCGCTAATTTATTAGCCGCGACAGAAACCACAACCTTGTCCGCATAAGGGCCAGAAAACCCCAGACCAAGATTGCCTTTGCCACGAACTCCCATATCACTACCGCGTCCAAAGCGTACCGCCACTTCAAACTTGGCCATCAGCAGTTGTGATACTTGGATGTCCCAGTTGAGATCGCCGACATTTTGCCCTTGCCAAAAGAGTTGCTGAGCACTACCAGACCACACCGTACCGTCAACACCAGTGACACGCATGACTTCGGAAGAGGAGAGTTGATTCATCACCAAGGAAGCCGGAATATGCGCGACCACACTGATGAGAAAAACCATTACAAGGAACCCGCTATAGAGCAATTTCTTTTTCACTCACCACCTCGCTTCAGTTGTAAGCGTTTTACTTCGACAACGCCACTTTGCTGAGCACGGTTGATGTCCATAAACTCGACATCGACACCTTGCTGCTCTTTTAGAAAGGCAAGCCAATCCACCAATTTAGAGAAAGGAAGTGGTTGTATCCAAACCTGCATCATTTCATCACGCGGTTGAATACGAATAAGCTCAATTTGAAAACGCTGCACACTTGATGAGATGACTTGATTGAGCGGTTGCGTCGTTGCCACCCCACCACCTTGTGCGCGCAATTGAGTAATGGCATCGGCCTTATCCGTCACCCAATTAAGCAATTGTCTTTCACTGATAATCCGGGCTTGCGCAAGCTCGGTTTTCTGATTAAGTGGCGCTAAAATGCCCCAATAAATGATCGCAACCACACACAGCGACACACCACCTAACAGTAATTTCTGTTCACGAGGGGAAAAGGCCGCCCATCGTTGTTGAAGTGCACTCAGGCTATTTTTCATGTCACTAACCTCACTGGCTTTTCAGTATGAAGGTACCATTAACTACAGAACCCGAGCGGTTTAACTGCCCTTGCTCAACCACAAACTGCTTTTCCAATTTAAGGCGCGCTTGTTCAAAGCTTTCAAAATCATTACTTTGAACTTCAAGGCGAATTTCACCCCGATTGCCATCATATTTAACACTTTGCAACTGCATGTTCGGTACGCTGCCGATACTGCTGGGCAACTTCGACAACCACTCCAACATCGAACCATTGGCCCCACCGCCAGAGAGTCGAGCCGCTTCATCATTCATCAGTCTTTTCAGGTAACTGATGGTGGGTATTTTCTGTTTATCAGGGAAAACCGCGCGAAAAACACGTTCACTCTCCGCTCGATAAGCATCGGCTTGCGCTTCGTAGTGCCCTGCTTGCAAAAGATGGTGGCTGGTTGAAATTACAATCAACACCGCGGCCGCTAATGCGCATTTTTGCCATACTTGCCAATGCTTCAAAAACGAGGACTTGGTTTTAAAACTTCCCGTCAGTAAAGTCACTTTGCTCGCTATTGCTTGCTGAGTCAGCAACGCCATGACTAAATGAGGCTCGGCCTGTTGCCAATGTTGCCCTTCAGCCAATGTCAGCTCAGGGAGCGGGGTATACGCCTCTAGCGGTAAATAGTGCCCCTCTTGCTTGACCCATTCTGAAGCACTAAACAGCGTTAACCACTGCGGTTCAATGCTCACCCCTAAATACTCACCTTTACGGATTAACCATTCTTGGCCGATCTGCAGTGCCGACAACCCCTCTGATGCAGGGATAGCCAACACATCCGGTAATACCTTTTTCACGTCAAAACCCGCGGCTTTGAGCTCATCTAAGCGGGTACGCAACCAAGCACGATCCACCCCGACAACGTAAGCAGTGGAAGCAGTTTTATGCAAAATTGAAAAATGCAGCTCATCCACATCTTGTGCGATCTCATCTTCGATTAGATAAGGCAACATTGACTCTAAGCGACGAGCCGCCCCTGATGGAATCGCGACCTCAGTCAGAACTAAATCACTGGCAGCGAGCAGCACAATCGTGGCGCGTTCAGCCGCATAGCTAGAGAGCTGAGATAGCTGCTCCCATCCGGATATTTCACCGCTGGCAATCACTTCTTGCTGCTGTGTTGACCACACCAGCCAAGGTATTTCAGCGTCTTGTTGACTACTCAGCCGAACGGTCAGAAACTCGCTCACTGATCCCTCCAAAGCGACGGCGTATGACCGTTGCGGTTTCTCTATTATCACTAAACAATAAACTGCGAATACGAACTCGCGAGTCATCAACCAAGATTTGAGCATCCAGTTCAAAATAAGCACTATCGACAGCTAGGTACTGTTTCGCTTCTTCTTTCACTTTGCTCTCCACAGCAGCCAATGCGGCCTCTGCGAGAAAATTGTCTACCGAAGCCCAACCATCAAATGGTCGGCTCTCGAGTAAGTTTTTTGCATCCCCTTCACTTAAGTGCGGGCTGAACATCGCCACCAATAACTTGGCATGATCGGGTTCCAAGGTATTGATATTCAAACGCCAATCATCAGTGGGGAGAGTACAGATATAAGGCGCTATTTTATTCATTACATCACCGCTCACCTGCTGAACCGCGCGCAACTCACTGTTATCCGCAAGTAAACTATTCGCCGCCAGATAAGCAGGAGACATTGATTCATACTGGCTGTCTTCTACGCCATAAGAGGACTGCACATCTGAATCGCCATCAATATACTCCCAAGCCGAATCGGCAATCACTTCGGCTTGATAGCTGTCGACCTCAAGCTCTTCCAATAACCGTTGCAACACTTGCACTAAATAGGGTTTTTCGACACTCCCTGCCGCAGGTCTGGCTCTCGAGAGTACATTCAGGTTAAAACAAGCCTGTTTATCAAGGATGCGCCCTTTTAGAGTGCCGTAATCCAATGGATACGTTTGCTCTTTCATCGCCCAAGGTTGACTTAAGTTAATCGTTTCGTTGTCTTTGTAGCTCTGCTCGATAGCCACTTTAGCTAAAGCTTCACTGCCCACACTATACCAATAGGCTTGCTGGTAACTAATTTGATTATTCGCTCTTTGAAACTGTGTGAATAAACGCTCGGACATGGTTGCGGCAATCGACACCATAATCGCCAACAACAGCAAGATAACGATTAACGCCACACCGCGTTGGGATCGATTAGGGTGCGCCATTATTATCAGCCTCTTTATTGGTCGAATTGATGCCACCACCAGCAGTAAGGTAGATACGCTCAATCTCGCCATAATCTTTCAGCGCCAATTTCACGGCCACCGCCTGTGGGATTTTCAAGGCATCACTCCACTCTTCACTCCATTTATCTTGGTTATAAAAGCGCAGAGATAGTGACTCAACATCATGTAACAATGGCGTGATGATCCCTTCTTGCCCTGCAGGAGTATCAGGATAACGCCACCATATACGCTCTAACACGCCCTCTTTAATTCGGTAGCCGACCTTAGTGACTTCCCCGCGTGGAAATTGCTGCTGTGGGTTATGCCAACCTAATCGTGCAAACAGCACTCCTTTTTGATCGGAGTCGAGCAAGTACTCTTTCCAAATCAGCATCTGTTGACTTGGCTCTTCACCATTGGTGCGAAATTGACGCGTTGCCATCTGCCGAAAATCACCATCCATTAACACCATGGCGCGCTGCAATTCGTTCAAACGTTGGCTACGTTGGGCTGAAATCTCATTACTGCGCTGGACTTGGTTCAATACTTGGTAAGCACCAACGCTCAAACTAGCGAAAATCGCAATCGCCACCAGCACTTCAATCAGGGTAAAGCCTTTGTTCCGTTTATTTGGCGACATAACTTCTCACTGTCACCAAAGGTGATCCTTCTTTTTCACTAGCCACGCTGACATCAAAAGCTTTCAATAAATTATCCGCAGTGGGTACTAAAGTGACTTTCCAATACCAGGTTCGGCCCGCCAATACTTCACTGCCATTTTTCGCTTGTACGTTTTTAGGAGTAAGCATCACTTGCGCCATCTGGTTATCGACCACCATGGCGGCAAACGCTTTTTCTTCCAAATAACTCACGGTATTGATGTGTTGGCTGACCGAACGGATCACACTGATGGAAGCGGTGGCAAAAATAGCCAGCGCCACCAAGACTTCTAACAGCGTCATCGCTTTTTGTTTACCCATCGATCGCATCTCCCGGAGCGAACAGCGTGATTTCCCCGTTTTCTTTCACTACCACTCGCCAGCCTTGCTCTGCATCTTGCTGATTAAGATGGATGCTCAGGACAAAAGGGGTCAGCTCACCACTCGATAAAATAAACACTTGTGGTGGTAGCTGCTTTTTCTGTTCGTTTTCATCAGCAAACTTATCGTCATCAAACAGACTGCCCGGTTTGAAGAGTCGATCGTCGTTTTTCCATGCACTTCCTCCCAGCTCAAACTGGAGGGATAACCCCTCAGGCAACTGGAGCTGTGAAGCCATTTTCTTGCTCTCTAGCGGCTGCCATCCCTTGTCCTCCATCGATAGGAAAACCAGATGCGATTTTTTTTCATCGACCCGCAAACCAAAATCTTTGCCACTGAGAATGGCTTCTTCATTACTCAGTTGTAGACGCTGATAAAGGCTCATCGCGTACTGTTTCGCATCATCGTTGTTCGTGCTAGGTAGCGTCGATATAACGGCCACAGCACTGAGCGAGAGCAGCACGAGCACCAGCAGTATTTCGAGTAGGGTAAAACCGCGTTGAGATAGCATCAGATAAATGGGGCGGCTAAGGCCGCCCTCTCTCTTATTGGAAATCTTGCATGTTCCAGTTGCCTATGTCGGCACTGGCGCCTTCGCCACCTTCTTGACCATCAGCACCTAGCGTGAAGATATCAATCGTACCGTTATCACCAGGGCTTAAGTATTGATAAGGGTTGCCCCAAGGGTCATTTGGCAAACGGCGAATATAACCGTTATCGCGGTAGTTGCGTGGCTCAGGATTCGACGGCTTGGTCACTAGCGCTTCTAAGCCTTGATCTGTCGTTGGGTACACGCTGTTGTCTAATTTATACATATCCAACGCATTTTCGAGTGCGACAATATCGGTAATCGCTTTTTGTTGGTCAGCTTTTTCTTTATTACCGAGCAAATTAGGCACCACAAAACTCGCCAAAATACCCAAAATAACCACAACCACCATCACTTCAAGCAAAGTAAAGCCCGACTGTTTATTTGTTTTTGTTCTCATTCCAATCTCCAACATAGTTTGGTCGTTATCATTGCAGAATTCAGTCATGATCAACGACTCATTAAATTATTCATTTCTAAAATCGGCATCAAGGTCGCCATCACGATAAACAGTACCAACCCAGCCATTAATGCAATCAATGCCGGGGTAAAAATACCTAATGCGATGTTGACCGTCGATTCAAAACTCGCGTCTTGGTTATCGGCCGAGCGCGTCAGCATACTTTCGAGCTCACCACTTTGTTCTCCACTGGCGATCATATGCAGCATCATCGGTGGAAATAACTTGGTTTGCTCAAGCGCTTTACGCAAGCTCGACCCTTCGCGAACATTGTCAGCCGCCAACAACACTTGTTGCTTGACGTATTTATTGGACATCACATCCACCGCTACACGCATCCCATCCAAAATAGGAATCGCACTGGAGGTACAAATAGACAAAGTTCGCGCAAAACGCGCAGTATTGAGACCGCGAGTGATTTTGCCAATCAACGGCATGCCGATGATTTTTTTATCCCACTTCAACCGCAAGTTCGGCTTGCTTAGCAACCATCGGACGAGATAAATCAAGATCACCAATAGCACCAGCAATTGGACACCCCAATGCTGGATAAAATCACTTGAGGAGAGTAAAAATTGAGTCGACTTCGGTAATTCTTGCCCCATTTGGACAAATTGTCCGACGATTTTAGGCACCACAGCCGCCAGCAAAAAAGCCACAATACACACCGCGAACACCACCAACACCACTGGATAAATCATCGCTTGTTGTAACTTGGAACGCATTTTTTGGCGATTCTCAGCATAGTCCGCTAAACGCTCAAGCACAGAATCCAAATGACCTGATTTTTCGCCCGCTTCAACCATCGAACGAAACAGGTCATCAAAGATATGTGGGTAATCACCTAAGCTGTCTGACAAGGTATACCCCTCAGTCACTTTGGAACGAACAGCGGCCAACATGGTGCGAATACGCGGCTTTTCCGATTGTTCAGATACCGCTTTCAAACACTCTTCTAATGGCATGCCTGACTGCACTAAAGTGGATAACTGGCGAGTAATGAGCGCTAAATCCGGTGTACTGATACCGCGCTTAAAACTCAAAGGCGATTGCTCACGCTGAGCCGCTTTCGCTTGCGTCTCAATGAGTTCAATCGGTATAAGCCCTTGCTCTTTTAAGCGCTGGCGAACCTGCCGAGCATGGTCCCCCTCAATAACACCCTTTTTTTGTTTGCCTTTGGCGTCGAGCGCTTTATATTCAAATGCCGCCATTATGCTTCCTTCGTCACTCGCATCACTTCTTCAAGTGAGGTAATGCCTTTCAGCACTTTATCAAGCCCGTCATCACGAATGCTCGGTGTTTTCGCCCGCACCGCTTTTTCAATTGCTTGCTCTCCGGCTTCGCTATGAATTAAGGCTTGTACCTCATCATCAATCAGCAACAATTCATGTATACCCGTTCGGCCTCGATACCCTTTGTGATTGCATTTGTCACAGCCCTTCGGACGATACAGTGTCAGCGACTCTTTTTTCTTACAATTGAACAGTTTTTTCTGCTCATTATCAGCTTGGTAGGCCTCTTTGCAATCGGGACATAAGGTACGCACTAAGCGTTGTGCCAATACGCCAAGCAGCGATGATGAGATCAAAAAGGGTTCAATTCCCATATCGCGCAAACGTGTTATCGCACCGATGGCGGTATTGGTGTGCAAAGTCGACATCACCAAGTGCCCAGTTAAAGACGCTTGCACCGCAATCTGCGCGGTTTCTAAATCACGAATTTCCCCAACCATGACCACATCCGGGTCTTGACGCAAAATAGCACGTAATCCTCGTGCGAAAGTCATGTCCACTTTAGGATTGACTTGAGTTTGGCCGATACCATCAATATCGAACTCAATCGGGTCTTCAACGGTTAAAATATTACGCTCGTTGCTGTTGAGCTCTTGCAGGCCAGCGTACAAGGTGGTGGATTTTCCTGAACCGGTTGGGCCCGTCACCAAAATAATGCCATGCGGTCGTTTGATTAATTGACGGAAGCTTTCGTGGTTAGCGGCCGTCATTCCTAGACTGTGCAGATCTAAGCGCGTGGCGTTTTTATCTAGCAAACGCATCACCACACGCTCACCGTGAGATGAAGGCATGGTTGACACGCGAACATCGACCGCTCGGCCGCCAATGCGCAATGAAATGCGTCCATCTTGTGGTACACGTTTTTCAGCGATATCAAGCTTAGCCATTACTTTGACGCGTGAAACCAGCAACGGCGCTAATTTACGACTCGGCGCTAACACTTCACGCAGTACCCCATCGACACGAAAACGAATCGACAAGATTTTCTCAAAGGTTTCAATGTGAATATCCGACGCGCCCTCTTTGATCGCTTCGCCAAGCATGGCGTTGATCAATTTGATGATGGGCGCATCGTTTTCTGACTCTAACAAATCTTCATTTTGTGGCAGCTCTTCGGCTAATGAGAAGAAATCATCACTGTCAGCACCAATATCTTCCATTAATTGTCGCGCTTCTGACGAGTCTCGTTGGTAAGCTTGGGTCAGCTTACTTTCAAATTCGGCCAGTGAAATTTCAACCAAGTTGAGCGGCTGTTTCACGACTCGTTTCACTTCGACTAATGATTCGATAGCCAGCGGAGCGACATAAAATAACGTCGGCAGCTCGTTGTCTTCTACCAGCTCTAATACCAATTTAAAACGATTGGCAAAGCTAAACGGTAAACGACGGTAGTGAGGTTGCGACAAAACTTCGGTCATTGCTGTTTTTCCATTTGTTCGATAAAGGCTTGTACTTCCGCAGAATGAGTACGGTCATCACCAAACTTAGGCAGCACAGGAATATTGTCGTTCGCCATCAACTTCAAACCGCGATCAGCGTTATAAAGCTGCTCTGCACGAATGTAGTTGTACTTACGCTGAGTGATGCCATCGGCCGTCATGCCATCACGAATGATGGTCGGCTTAATAAAGACCATCAGGTTTTTCTTCTCAACTTGGGTACTGGTCGATTTGAACAAATAGCCTAAAACCGGTATATCGCCTAATAGTGGGACTTTGGATTCACTTTCGACCGCGCGCTCATCAATCAACCCCCCCAGAACTAACATTTGCCCGTCTTGAATGATGACCGATGTGTTTAATTGACGCTTTGCAAAACGCACATCGACGGCACCATTCGCTCCTAATACGTTGGATACCTCCTGTTCAATTTTCAGTTGAACTGAGTCGCCTTCGTTGATTTGTGGTACCACTTTCAGCTTGATACCGACCTCTTTGCGTTCTACGGTTTGGAAAGGATTATCGTTATTTGCGCCCGCGCTCGAACCTGTCAAAACAGGCACCTCTTCGCCCACGATGAAGGAGGCTTCTTCATTATCCATCACCGTAATACTCGGTGATGACAAGATGTTTGAGTTGGAGTCACTCGACACGGCGCTGATAAGGGCCGTCCAGTCGCCCATCACTAAGCTCAGCGCTGCACCATTGACCGCACCGAGCGCCGACGCCAAAGTAGAGTAATCCCCTTTGGTGGTGGTGTTTTCATTACGCAAGAAAGTACCATCAGGATTATAAACCGCTTTACTGGTGGTGGTATCTTTGGCTTCTTCTAAACCAATCATTACCTTACCGATTGGCGCGCCCGCGTTGCCATACTGAATCACAGAGCCGTTGTCGAGTGAGCCCCATTGCACGCCTAAGTTGATGCCATCCCCTTCGGCCATTTCAACAATCAGCGCTTCAATCAATACCTGAGCGCGACGAATATCCAACTGCGCAACCACATCTTCTAGCTCTTTCATGATGTCTTGCGGAGCGGTAACAATTAAGGAATTGGTCGGTGCATGTGCTGAAATCATCACTTCGGTGCGTTGTGAACTTTGCCCTGTTTTTTGCCCAGACTGTTTTTCGGCCTGCAAGTTGTCAGACACCCCTTTCAACACATCAACCAAATCTTCCGCTTTCGCATTCTTAAGATAAATGACGCGGTTATTGCCTCTTGTTGCCATCTCAACATCAAGCTGAGTGATCAATCGCTTTAGACGTTCACGGACTTTAGGATCACCTGAGATCAAAATCGAATTGGTACGATCATCGGCCACCAACTTAGGTTGCAAAAACTCTGGGGTATTTTTAGCATCCGTAGTTTTGTTTAATGCCTCCACAATACGCACCATTTCAGCGGCAGATGCATTACTTAGTTCCACCACTTCGATGTCTTTGTCACCGGCTTGGTCAACTCGTTTGATGATATCGGCTAAACGGTTGACGACCGCAGCACGACCTGTAATCAAAATGATGTTCGCCGGATCATAATGCACTACGTTGCCCGCTCCTGCGTTATCGATCAACTGGCGTAGCAAAGGTGAAAGCTCTCGTACCGAAACATTCCGCACCGCAACAACGCGCGTGATCACGCTATCACCGTTCTCTTTTCCTTCATCGCCAACCACAGGAATCGCAGACGTTTTGGCATCTTTCGACTTGATCACTTTGAGCACGCCGTTGTCCATCTCCACCACGGCAAAACCATACACTTCCAATACATTCAAAAAGAAGCTGTAGTATTGCTCTTCATTAAGCGTGTCATAGCTGCGGACATCGACTTTCCCCCGAACTGAAGGATCAACAATGATTGTTTTTTCAAGATTACGGCCCACGATATTGATGAATTCTTGAATATCGGTGCCTTTAAAGCTGGCACTAAAATCGTTTGCCATGGCTAACGGCGATGACAACAAGCCACCCATCAATAACCACGTCGTTTTGTTTAACCAATGCTTCACGTCTTACTCCCTAAACTCATGCTCATGCATCAGTCTGTCTAAAATTGGATATAAATGTCATGGGATTGCCCGTCTCTTTCGACTGTTAAGTTCATTTCGGTTAACTCAGAGACTGACTGAAAAATCTTATTCATGGCGTCCGGGTCCGTTAAATCCTGACCGTTTAACGCGATTGCGACATCGCCATCTTGTAGCCCTACCGACTCAAACAACTCAGGAGATTGCCCAGGGCTCACTCGGTATCCAAGCACTTTGTCATCACGTTTCACTTGCGACAGGCGTACATATTTAAAGATTTCTTGCGGATTGCTGGCAATAGCGGCGCGAATGTCATCCAACTTCTCTTCTGCAGACGCTGGGTTATTACCACGCACATTCGACGCAACAACGCGCTCAGGCGTTGCCACACTCGGTTTATGATAGTCAATTCCATCCAACATCAAGGTTTCATCGCGCCCTGAGTTATCAATAATAACGCGATCATTGAACACCGCTTTCAATTTGACACGGGTTCCTTCAATGACTTCGTTAACACCATAGGTCGATTGACTACCACGATTTGCGATTACCGCTAGACTCTTACTCGGTTCATTGCTCGCCACCACTCCAACCAATAATAAGCTAAGGCTGGTTTTAGGTGCATCTTTGACCACAGGCTGTGCGGCTTCGACCTTCTGCTCGCTATAGCGACCAAATAAACTTCCTTGTTGTAAAGAAGAGAGATCAAGCGAACGCGCCGCATTCGGCGTTGATGCGATTGCTCTTGGAGACCAAGGCGTTATATCAACCGCGTTTTGCTGAATCAGCCACACCATTTTTCCTAGAATCCAAGCCGACGTGACCAGCAATACTAAGGTAAGAAATTGGCTGATTTGTTTCTGCCATTGCGGTATTTTTTGTAGCAAACCTGCTTGCCATAAGCGAGATGAGGTCATACTGCTAAAATCGATTCGCCTCAAAAGATGTCCTTACTGATATTTTCTTACTTCAACCATGATGTTTCACATTCATGAGCCGTTAGCCAGACGAAAACCGGCGGATTGGCCTCAAACTATACTTC
>NZ_CAWNIB010000032.1:0-10169 GCF_963874405.1 Vibrio sp. V08_P9A1T1 | reverse complement strand
ATATTAATCTCTCCATGCAGTGGATCTTTAGAGTTTATTCCTGTGGATTTTATCATCGGTAGTTATAAATAAATTGTAACAATTATCGCAGAAACCTTACTTTATACACGAGCATTTCTAATGCGTGGCTATCGTTTGAGTAATGTTTAAAAAGTGACTGTTTATTTTATTTTTTGACTCAAGCACTATGCACATGTAGGAGTATTTACGTGTTACCAAACCATACGTTTTAATACTGCTGCTTTCTTGATGTCGATTGCTATGACACAAGTTTTATGGTGGCTGGAATGGAGAGAGAAAAATAACGATGGTAGCCGAGCATCTTTATATCGTATTAGGTAAACGACTTGTTGATCAGCAATTAACATTAGAAGGGCGTAGCCGTGTTGATGGCCTTGTTAAGGCGTTACAACGTCATGACATCGATCATAGTGTCATTGCTTTATGTGGTGGGCTCACGCTAGGGCAACAGATTTCTGAAGCGAAGGTTATGTATCATTATCTTCAATCGGAACTTACTCGGCTCAATGTGTCACTTTCGAATAACCGCATTTTGCTGGAAGAGTACTCAACCAGCACGGTAGAAAATATCGAAAACGTCGCGTTAGAGCTGCAAAAAAACGGTGGTATTGACACACAAAAAACATTAGCTGTCACTTTCATTTCTAACGACTATCACTTGCAGCGTATTTTTGAAATTCAGCAACTAATGGATGAACAAGGGTTACTGCGAGTGCTAAAACAACGCTGTGAAATGATGGGGATCACGCTGGCTATTTCACCGGATCTGCACGATCACCTAGCGGTGAAATACCCTTATACGCATTTAGCCGCGGAACTGTTTCTATTGGTCGATCAACTAACAACTTACCGTGTCTATCTTGAAGGTGTTGTGGCGGGCTCATTTCTGCGCGATCTCACGCAAGTGAGAGCCATTCCTTACCAAATAGCATATGAGGCTATTTTAGCGATCAACCATAAAATCGCAGACAACCCAAAGTGGTTTTTTGTTCGCTGTCTTACGGATTTATTGATGCAGTGTATCAATGCCACAAAGGGGGCGTTAAATGTCAGTGAGATTCAACCTTATCTCATTTTGTTCGACAGCAACTTAACGTTATTGAATCGATATCTTGATCCTGAAAACCCGTGCGTCGGACGCTGGTGGCGTCAGGGATAGTAACAAGCGAAATAGATGAATCAAAGAGACCCCGCAATGCGGGGTCTTTGCTTTTTAGTCAAGCGACTTATTTCCTGACCAAAAACCGTTTTGAACAAAACAACGTGTTAAGCCGTTTCTAACGTACGCTCTTTGACCACGCTTAGACGCTCGCCATAAATTGGACGTAGTGCTGCCAGTACATGGTTACGAGTTAGCATACCGACAAACTTGCCATCTTCAAGGACGGGGAGATTTTGTGGTTTGTTCACTTTCATGCTTTTTGCGCGCTCTTCTAAAGAGAGTGAGCTAAAACGAGTAGCAATACCCATGCTAGTGGTAGGGTATAGCTGTTCTTTATCGATGCATAAAAACTCGGCGATATCAATCAGACGGTCAGATGCATCGATGGCGATAACATCGCGGCTCATAAGATCCACCACTTTTTGCCCTTCGGTAGGGAGGTAGTCTTGGCACCATAAATCCACCATGACATCGTGAGCTGAGAAAAACCCGACCAAACGACCAGCCACATCAACCACAGGAGCACTATCGAGCTGGTTATCCAGCAACATATCAATCGCTACTGCGGTTGGCATTTCCACGCCTAGAGTTACAGGTTGGGTGTTCATAATGTCTTTAACTGTAATTGTTTTATTCATTTTCGTTTCCTTCACTGACGTAATTGTTGCTGTTTCCGTTATAGTGCTAATGTTTGCGGCTTTAAGTTGTGGACGGCGGAAAATAGACCAGTTGGCGAGACCAACCAACACAGCACCGCCGACGATATTGCCCAAAGTCACTGGGATAAGGTTTGCCACCACAAATTGATGAATGTTCAAATCTGCATAATGAGTGGCACTGATACCGATTTGCTGCCAGAAGCTCTCTGGTGCAAAGTTTTGAATCACAATGCCTAAAGGGACCATAAACATGTTGGCTACGCAGTGCTCAAAGCCGCTAGAGACGAACATCGCCACAGGCAAAATTGTCATTGCGGCTTTGGTCATTGCATTGGCAGAGCTAAACGTTAACCAAATAGCAAGACAAACCAGTAAGTTACATAGCACCCCAAGAGAAAATGCTTGAACAGGTGTATGGTGTAGTTTGTGCTGTGCGATGTTTAGCGCATTCAACCCCCATTGACCATCATCCAACTGATAGAGACCAGCCCCAGTAACCAAAAGCAGTAAGAACATGGCACCAATGAAGTTACCGATATAAACCTTGCCCCAAATGGATAACATTTTGCTAAAGCTGATTTGTTTATTGGCCCAAGAAATGCTCGACAATACGGAACTGGTGAACAGTTCACCGCCACAAATCACGATTAAAATCAGCCCCATGCTAAAGGCTAAACCACCCGCTAACCGACTGAGCCCCCAACCTGCGTTAGCACTGCCTGTGGTGACAGTGATGTAGAACAAAAATGCTAAGCCGATAAAAGCACCAGCCATAATGGCAAGGCTCAGTGTCATACCGCTACTTTTCTTGGCTTTGCTTAATGCAAATTTCTCGGCTTCTGCCATCATCTCAATCGGTGAGAACAGCTGTTTATTTTCAGAGTAGGCTGCAGACATACACGCTCCCAAAGCTCAATTTCATAATTACCTCCCAAGTTCAAACAAAGCGTCATGCCTTGCTTTCCATACAGACTAACGAACGGGTCATGAAGTAGTAAAATTGATAATTTTTAGATTACTCATCAAATGAATTGATATGAATAAATGAAAGAGTAGAATGAAACCGTTTGCGCATATTAACTCCCTTGAAATTAAAGGTGTGGCGCGCAGTAGATGAAAGCTAAATAGGAAAAGCAGTGCGGTATTCACTCAAACAATTAGCAGTTTTCGATGCTGTTGCCGATAGTGGCAGCGTCAGTCAAGCTGCGGATAAATTAGCGTTAACTCAATCCGCGACCAGTATGTCGCTAGCACAATTGGAAAAAATGTTAGGTCGCCCTTTGTTCGAAAGACAAGGAAAGCAGATGGCATTGACTCATTGGGGAATGTGGCTTAGGCCGAAAGCGAAGCGTTTATTACAAGATGCTCAGCAGATCGAAATGGGCTTTTATGATCAGCACTTGCTTAGCGGTGAAATCAGTATGGGAGCCAGCCAGACCCCTGCCGAGCACCTCGTTCCAGACCTTATCAGCATTCTTGATAACGATTTCCCAGAGATGCGTATTGAGCTTGGTGTGAAAAGCACCAAAGGGGTGATCGATGGCATCCTCGACTACAAATATGACCTTGGTATCATTGAAGGTCGATGCGATGATAACCGTATTTCCCAAGAAGTGTGGTGTCGAGATCACCTAACAGTGATAGCTTCGGCTCATCATCCTTTTGCCAAATGTAAAACGGTGAGTCTTGCACAGCTTGAACAAGCCAAATGGGTGTTAAGAGAACACGGTTCTGGTACTCGCAATATTTTTGATAGCTCGATTCACCATCTTATTTCCGATTTAGATGTGTGGCGAGAGTACGAACATGTTCCTGTGCTACGCAGTATGGTTGCGAATGGTCCGTACTTAACTTGTTTACCTTACCTCGATGTAGAACGCTTTATTGAGAATGGCCAACTGGTAGCGCTCAATGTGCCTGATCTGAATATGGAAAGAACGTTGTCGTTTATTTGGCGAGCAGATATGGCTGAAAACCCGTTGGTTGAGTGCATTAAGCGTGAAGGACTGCGCATGATGAAAGGACGACCAAGCGTACTTTAAGCTTGTTAATCTTGGTTATGATTTACTTTGTTACTTCTCAATATGGGGTGTGATAAGTGAAGCTATTGAGTGTTCGCATTTATCATCATGTCACACACCCTCATTACCTAATCTAACGCTCATGCTCGATTAAAAAGCACTTCAAATGTGTTGATTTATCGTTTGCGTCAACATTTCAATGAAATAAGTGAAATCATTGCATTTATTTCATGACTTAGGTCACTAGTCATCCGTGGTTGAAGCTTTTAATATCGGCACTTGATTTATTGATGTCGCTATAGCAACGGCTTGTTAAATGACAGGCAGATAGCGGCTAAATGAGGGCGCTATGAGCACACTATTTGCAATTTCACTAACGACAGGCATTCTTTCTGGTGTTTGGGGCTGGATAGCCGTTTCGTTAGGCTTACTATCATGGGCTGGCTTTTTAGGATGTACGAGTTATTTTGCCTCTCCAACCGAGGGTATTAAAGGTCTTGCAGAAAGTTTGATAACTAATATCAGTGGCGTTTTTTGGGCAATGGTCATTATTCATTCATCCAGTTTGGTGAGCTTGGATATTTTGGGTTACGTTGTCACTGCGGTAGTGGCATTTTTAATGTGCATTCAAGCGTCGAAAGCGTGGCTTGGTTATATCCCTGGAACCTTTATTGGCGCTTGTGCCACTTTTGCTGCGGGTGGTGATTGGCAACTGGTTATTCCATCACTTCTATTCGGTGGCATTTTTGGCTTTGCGATGAAAACAAGTGGTATGTGGTTGCATCAACGATCTAACCAGCCAACGCTGAGCGACAGCGCAACTGTTGAAACGCGTTCTAAATCCTCAACTTGTTAATTTATGTTTAAGACTAATGCTGGTGAAATCTGCATTGGTAAAGGTTACCCCCAATTGATCCGTATCGATTCATCAAAATTGTTGATATACCCATTCAATATAAGATTAGTCACATATAGCGAAATGGAAATGATACGAGGCACACAATCATGTGTGCCTTTTTTTACGTGTGGCCATTGGCCATCGTAATCACGCGTTTTAGTGTCCAGCGCAGCAGTACAGGAATAAAGTCCACACCTTGTTGTTCACAATGGGAAACGATGGCAAGTGCCAAATCAGGTTTCGCGTGTTTTTTCAGCACACGTGTGACCACTTTTTTCGCAGGGATTGGATGATCGTAAGGTATTTTAATCAAATCTTTGAAGAAATGTTCAAAGCCATGAGAGTACAGAAAATGTTCGATATCTCGATCGGGAAGTTCGGTCAGGCGATGCCGTTCTTGATCACCTGTTAGCATACCGCGTACCGTTGACGAATATTTTTTGCCAGCGGGATCGCCATCAGTCACGACATGCCAATCAATGCCAAACGCTTTCGCCACTTTAATTAAGGACTTCAGACCAGACTGAGCAAATTCGACAATTTGTACTCCTTCGGCGGCTAGATTATAGCCACACTGGCGAGCCAGCTCACTAAACAGCCACACCTCAGTTTCTCCTTCAACCAACAACCAGCAGCGAGCAAAAAGCACCCCTGAGCGATGAAAACGGATATGAAAACCGATACGTCGTAGTTCGTCCTTACTCAATCCACGAGAGATCATCGAATTTGCAATGGTACGGTCAGAAGTACGCACCAAACGCCGAATCGAATGAAGGGGAACAGAGCCAAGCAGATCACCACTGTTCGTTGTGAGAATTTTCTGCATGGGTAATAGTTGAAGTAAACTCCAAGCGCGCGCCAGATGAGTAGGGTGCAATCGACCTTCGGGATCTTCGATAATCAGCAGCGGCCTAGCGCAACGTCGTAGGTCAGTTGGGCCTTTGGCTTGCAGATAAGCATTGAGTAAGCCCATCAACAGCAAACGAGTTTGCTTATTTTTAGTTTCTTCAACAAATTGGCTTATGTTTTTATCGGCGGTTGGGCTGGAATAGACTAAGCTGTCACGTTGCTGTCTTGGGTTTTTACGTGTCTGACTTTTGAATGAAAAATAGTGATCAACTAATACATTCATTGAGTTAAGGCTACTTCTCATCTCGCCTTTGTTGACATGTCCAGGAATGGCCAGTAAACGACGACAGGTATTATCAATGCGTTTTTCGGCGCGAGAATTTTTACCGTTACCATTGACGAAAGGTCGCTCGAAACGCCGTGAATCTTTCAAACGGATCACTGGGTGTAAGCTCATCAGCTCTTGCGCTAATTTTTCGGAATGATGCAGCGGTAGTGGATTGCCTTCGAGGTCTAAAAACAGGTAGCGAGTGGTAATATCATATCGCTCACGAGTGGCACTGATGCGATAGAATATCCGTTTCGTACCCGTTTCATCTTCAACCCAAATCGGCCTCAGCTTACGATAACGGCCGGATCGAGATTCATTTTTGTCTGTAGAAACAAAGCTTAAGACAATTTGTAAATGCTGAGTTTGAGGATGAGCGATAGAGTAATCGACGTGGAAATCTTGCATTTCAAATTGATAAGGTACACCGTTGGCTGGTAGCACTACTGATAAGGCGTCCAACAATGAGGACTTCCCCCAAGTATTTTCACCGATCAATGTGGTGAGTTCATCAAAAGCGAGCGATAAACGTTTGATTCCTCTGAATCCGGAAATTTCAATTCGCTCTAGATGCATAGGCAGACTCCTTTTATAACTCAACGAGTTAGCTTCTCGCTGAGTCTGTTTTTCTTTAAGCATAATAGAAATTATGCAGATAAGTAGGCTGCTGGCTCACATATCAAGTGTTTATGTAGGGTCAGCCGAATGAGACAAAGGCTACAAAGCGTGATGAGGTTGACTTAGCGTAATTATATTTTCAAACTCGTTTCATAAAAGTCACGATTCTGTCATGATTCTTCAGCTAGGATAGAGTGGAAAAAGAAGAGAAAGATAAATGATGCATAAAAAGAATAGACCAGCATCAATTATGCTGGCACACATTAATGACACTCATTCATATTTTGAACCGACATCGCTGCAATTGACTCTCCACATCCAACAGCAGACTTTAACACCGTATGTAAGTGCTGGCGGCTTTGCACGAATTGCAACACGAGTTCAGCAATTGAAAGAAGATGCGGCGCGTATGAAGCGAGCCTTTGTATTTTTACACGCTGGGGATTGTTTCCAAGGCACGCTCTATTTCTCGCTATTTAAAGGTAAAGCCAATGCGGACATGCTCAACGCATTGAATCTTGATGCGATGGCATTAGGCAATCACGAACTGGATATGGGTAATGAACCCGTTGCCCATTTTGTTAAACGTATTCAATTTCCATTGCTAGCTGGCAATTGGGATCTTTCCAATGAAAGATCGAATAAGCCTTTTCCAATAGCCGGTAGCTCGCAAGTGATAAGTTATCAACCTCAAGGTAAATACGCTCGCTGGATAGAAAAACAGGCTGGTGATGAAACGATTGCAATTTTCGGCTTGTCACTCGATAAAATGGTTGATATTGCCAACCCAGATCTCGATACTCCATTTATTAACGCTATCCAAACGGCAAAAAATACGGTTGCTGAAATACGCGCTAAAGGGATCAACAAAATTGTTCTACTTAGCCATTTAGGTTATGAAGCGGACATTGAGCTCGCACAGCAAGTGGAAGGCATTAGTGTTGTCGTCGGCGGGCATAGTCACCGATTACAAGGTGATTTTAGTGCACTAGGGCTGATGAAAGATGATGAGTATGGTTTAAGAATTAATGACACTTATGTCGTCCAATCTGGTTATCATTCTTTGAGCTTAGGTCATTGTTATATCGACTTTTCAGCCGATGGCAAAGTGAACAAATTTCAGGGTCGTAATGAACTGTTACTGGGCCGTCGACTGTTTCTTGATGCCAGCATGAGCGAAGCGGGCACCGATAACACCCATTTAGCGGCGTGCGAATTTTTAAGCCAACACCCTAATGTGGTGGTGTGTAAGAAAGATCCGCAGGTCCAAGGAATATTGATCGATAAATACATGCCGCGAGTACGTCAGCTGCAACAAAATATTATCGCACATGCTGATCGTTTCTTAAGACACGTCAGAATTCCTGATGAAACTGGGCCGAGTGAGTTGGCTCCTTTGGTGGCTCAATCATTCGTCTATGCCATGCGGCAAAGAGGGCACCCCGTGCAGTTTGCAATACATAACGCTGGTGGAGTCAGAAACTCGCTCAACGCCGGACAAGTTTCGGTGGCAGACATTGCCGGAAATTTATTGCCTTTTGCCGTTCCTATTGGTGTCTACCGAGTGCAGGGAGAAACCTTAATTGAGATGCTTGAAGGGGCGATTAATAATGCGCTGGGCAATGGGGTCGACGGCACAGGTTCTGGCAGTTATCCTTACACCCACAATCTCTCGTTTACTTATGCCGCCGATCGGCCTGTAGGACAACGCATCACAAATGTGTTGTTATTTGATGAGCAAAAAGGTTGGCAACCAATTGATCTTAATAGTTATTATTGTGGAACCTCTTCGGCCTATACCATGAAAGGCAAAGAGGGATATGATGCGATACTGAAAATGAAGGGAGAAGGTTTTGTTTCGAATGTGTCAATGGCTGATGCGTTTATTGAACTGCTGACGGAAAAACCTGAAATACTTAACCACGCAGGAACTCAACCCCAACATCATTATCAGTAACTCGGTTTGACATAAATTTACTGGCATAGACTTTGCTTTTTAACTTTCAGTCTTAACGCATCTTCAACCCGATGAAGGTGCATGAAGATGTGAAAGGGGAAAGTATAATGTGGATTAGAGATTGGTTAGATGCTGCTGTCGTCGTTGCTTGGGTCAGTGCATGGTCTGTATTGGTGTATTTATTACCACTGGCAGGCGTATAAAAATCTAAGCTAAAAAGGAGCATAAATGGCTCCTTTTTTTGATCACGGCTATGGACCTTTGCATCCAATAGGCATAAAATCCGCGCTGATTGGGGAGTAGTCGCCTTTGTTTACTTATCGTCAGCTCGTTAAGCGCATGCTTATCCGGTAAGTATAAATAGCCTTCTGTTAAAAACGGAATGCTTATTTCGACGAGACCAACGCATTCAGCTCTGTTCATTATGAACAGCGGTTTTTGTTTGCGGAAGGTTTCGATCGGTTAATCCCATCTTATCCTTCCGCCTTTGGAGGATATATGACCCCAACAACCTATCTCAGCTTTGCAATTCTGACTCTATTTCTTGTTGTTATCGATATTTGGCAAACCCGTGGTGGTAAAGTCACGATCACTAAAGCGGCCGTTTGGAGCGTGATTTGGTTTATGCTGGCGTTTGCATTCGCCGCGAGTATCTATTTCTTTTGGGATAGTTACGCACCAACCAGTTCATACAGTGCCGAAAAGGCGACGATCTCGTTTATTACTGGTTACTTGTTAGAAAAATCGTTAAGTGTTGATAACTTATTCGTCTTTGCGATTATTTTTCATCAATACGCAGTCCCAGAGCATTTACGCCCGCGGGCTCTATTGTGGGGAGTGATCGGCGCTTTGTGTTTACGAGCGGTAATGATTGTGATTGGTGCACAGCTGCTCGAGCAATATCATTGGTTACTTTATGTGTTTGCGCTATTTCTTATGTGGACTGGTATTCAACTTGCACGCGAGAAAGGCGAGGAACAGCTAAACCCAATGCCAGAAAAACTGATTCGACGCTGGTTCAATGTGACGGATCATTACGAAGGAAACGCTTTGGTTGTGAGCCGCAATAAGCAATGGTTTGTGACTCCAATGATGATTGTGATTGGCGTGATTGCTTTTATGGATGTCATGTTCGCATTAGATTCAATACCGGCTATTTTTGCCGTGACCCGCGAACCCTTTTTAGTGTTAGCAGCGAACGTGTTTGCGTTACTTGGTTTGCGATCTTTGTACTTTGTGTTGCAAGGGATGATGGATAAGTTTATTTATCTAAAACCAGCGCTTTCCTTCATCATGATCTTCATTGGTATTAAGATGATGCTAGTCGGTTCTGCGTGGGAAATTCCGACACCAGTCTCACTGGGTGTACTGTTAGTCACTATGATTATTGCGGTGTTGGCTTCTGTCTATAAGCAGAGAAGTCCATTACCTGCTACTCATAAGTCATAATATAAGTAAACGGAGGTAAGTGTTTGACAATACTTACCTCTCTCTTTTATTTATCCTTTATCTAACCGACGATAAAAATATTAATGTGAAAATTTTGTAAATAACCGGTGTTTTTGTTTTTCATTGCGATTTAAATTCACCAAATCAAACTTAATGTGAATAAGTAGTCGATTATCGTGGATAATAAAAGCATGCATTGTTATGGGG
>NZ_CAWNIB010000031.1:0-10189 GCF_963874405.1 Vibrio sp. V08_P9A1T1 | reverse complement strand
GAATAATTAATCACTAATTAATATTATTAATTTCACTTATTCCACAGAGGGCTTTACTCTGCACTTCGGCTTCAATTTGAATGAGAAAGAAAATATGACAGCGATTACTGATTTAGAGGTTTTACTGCAATCCATGTCACCCGAGTTGGTGGGCGGAAGTTATGTGTTTTGTGCTGTGCAAGGGGCATTAGCCGATTATTTGCATTTAGAACCCGTGGCGACATTTCAAGAGCGTGAAGGGCTGACCTTGGTCGTTGAGCAGCAAAAGGCCGTTGCGGCGCAGCTCGATTTTGAATCGGTATTCAGCTTAATTACGCTGACGGTTCATTCAAGTTTAGAGGCGGTGGGTTTAACGGCCGCTTTTGCAACTAAGCTAGCTTCGTATGGCATCAGCGCTAATGTGATGGCGGGCTATTATCATGACCATATTTTTGTGCAAAAAGAGAAGGCAGAAAAGGCGATGGCGGCACTCAAAGAGTTCGCACAATAACGATTTCCTTGCTAACTGCAACTCCAAGTTGTTTGGTTATAAATATTCAAAATAGCATAGTTTGATGCAACCAATCGGTTAAGTGTAGAGGATAAGTGTATGAGTAATATGGTAATGAAAGTGAAGACGGCATCTGGTCGGCAAGTGACCTATCACCGGAATTTAACGGCGCTGCGCCAGTCGTTTGACCAAGCTGGGATTCGCTACCAGTTGATCGAGACGAAAGTTGTTGCGGTTCGTTCTCCTCGCTGAATGAGTTAGCGTACGTCAGTTAATTTTCATTCAGGGATGATTGAATGTGTCAAAAGGGGAGTGGTGATGCGTTTGTTGAGTTTGCAGTTTTGTTTCCAAAATTGAGAAACATATTTTCGAGAATAAGCGTGTATTGATAAGAGTCTTTTCTAGGATTTATACCGAATGCCGTGATATTATCCTGCGCCCAACGGCTAGGTGGTGGGTTTATAAACCACTACAGGCCTTATTAGTAGCAGATAGTTTCATTGTTGTGGATGATGATTCTATGTAAAAAGAGACCGTATTTTGCTTGATATATTACGCGAAGTATTAGGATGGACATCTGTCGCATTCTATATATCACTCACCATCTTTAATTCGATGAAGTTTACTCGCTATGCTGCATTTGCTTCGGCTGCGAATGATATTGCTTGGTCAATTTTGATGGGTTGGTGGCCTAAAGTCATTCTTAACCTGTCGGTTGGTGCCATTAACGCCTATCGATATGTGAAAGATTTTACTAACACCAGCAAAATGGTGATCAATTCTGCTGCGGCTTTGATGGCGAGCGGTATTCTTTATATTGCTTATGTGGCCGTAAGCAGCTTTATCAATAACCCCACACTAGCCGAAGCCTTGCAGTTTGGCGATCTCGCGTTAATTTTGTTGGCACTGTATATGACTGACCTGAAAAGGTTCCGTTTGCTCATGTTCTTATCGGGGTTTGTTGGTATGGCTGCCTATTTCGGTAACCCACAAATGATGATCATCAAAGCGTTGGTTATTGGCATTATGGCTTACAAGCTTTTCCGCGCCGATAAACTCACGACAGTCGCTACCCATCAACAACAAACGAATGCATAACTGCGGGTGTGTAAACTGACCTCCGCATTTGTACAAGAGAAACATCAGGGTGGCGTCCTAAGTTGAGATTGGCGCGCTTTCTATTTATTGAGCGATAGTCATTGAGTTGCGATTGTTTAGAGCCACCTGGCAAAATCATCAATTTCCTACTTCAAAAGGAACTGAACCCGCGTCCATGTATTCCTAAATCATTTAAAAATACTAGCTTTTTATAGCAATTCAATCTAAAGAAAGAGCGCTGATACTGAGCATTTTACCCATCCTCACCATCTATCAATAGCGATTTTAACGCATCGGGAGAAGAGGAGAGCAGTCCTACTTTTAAGCCAAATGGTTTGAGTTGCCAATAGGCGACATCGTGCCAAACTTGAGCAAAACATAGTCTTGTTCGTTTGAACTAAGGTCTTCAATATCTAGGAGTTTAACCCAGTACCGTCTACTAGCGCCGCTAGGCATAATATCGTCTAGAAACTTTAACCATCTGGGTTTACCCATGTCATTAAAAAAGAATGAGACAGGGTGGTTTAGTGAAACAGCGTGAAAGTCATCTTTATCGTGATGCTCTAGCGCATAGTCGCTGAGGTAGTTGAGTTCAGTTACTCGGAAATTATGTTGGCTACTTTTAGGGAACGAGATAATACCAATATCTATCCATTCACCTTTGATAAAAGCTTGTACGGTTAGTTCTTCCATCGACAACACCCTACTTATCAATGAGTAAAGTTTTACTCTTAAAGTCATTTTCTTTCAAGTTGTGAGTAAATTGTTACTCATAATCTGTAAGTCAAAAGTTTTGATAAGCAGAATGGATGATTTCAGCGATGAAAGCTGCGATAGGAAGTAGGGCGTTAATAGTTTGTACAGTGATGCAAGTTGTTCGTAATAAATGAACAGTTACCTTGAATGAACAAAGTGGTTGAGGTGAGCTGTGGCAGTGTTACGAGGAATGTTACTAAATGACTGAGATTAAGTGAATATTGATGAGACGCCCTGAACCACTTAAAGCTAGATATGACAAGGGATTAGAAAAGAAAAAAGACGTCCGGAGACGTCTTTAAACTATGATTTGGTGGAGCTGGCGGGATTTGAACCCGCGTCCGAAAATCATTCATCATTGGTACTACATGCTTATTCGATCTTTAATTTCACCATCAAACTGCGAATCGACACGCTATCTAATGGCTATCCTGAATTAGTTTTAATGCTTTGTCTCTCAGGCGGGAGACGCGGCACGAGCTTGTTTGGTTTTGACTCTCTGTTGTTCCCCGTCTTACGAGCGGAAGCTAGGGCAGAAAGGCTCTTGGCAGGTTATTAAGCTGCTAGTGCGTAGTTTTCGTCGTTTGCGACTATTTTTTTGCGGCTTTTAACGTGGCAAACCGCCCCACGGCATGCACCTCAGACTGCAAAATTCCCGTCGAATCCAGAATCAGCCCCAAGTGTGTTGACGCATACTACCAGAAAACCTTTGTCTGTCTAGCTTTCTGCGTCTAAGTGGTCAAGATTAACGCAATGAGCTCTTCATTACGCGTGCTTTCTCTCTTGCCCAATCTTTTTCTTTTAAATCATCACGTTTGTCATGCAGTTTTTTACCTTTCGCTACACCAATTTTGATTTTCACCCAAGAGCGAGACCAATACAGTGATAGTGCGATAAGTGTCATGCCTTCACGGTTGATGCGTCCATAAAGGTTGTCCAGTTCACGGCGGCTGATTAACAGCTTGCGCACGCGAGTTGGGTTGGCAACCACGTGAGTGGATGCTTGCTGCAGTGGCGTTATTGTCATTCCGGAAACAAAGGCTTCTCCGTCTCGCATGAAAACGTAGCTTTCTGCGATATTCGCTTTGCCTTGACGAAGAGATTTGACTTCCCAGCCTTGGAGCTCCATGCCTGCTTCTACTTCATCTTCGATAAAGTATTCGTGGCGAGCTTTTTTATTTACAGCAATGGTATTGCTACCTGCTTTTGAGTTTGATTTTTTCTTTACCATAGTGGCGGCATTATACGGCTTGGTTTGAGCTTAGGAAATCCTTTTATTTGCGTAGGATAAGAATAAAAGTAAAATTGTTACACACCAGACTTTTTCGGTGGTGATGAGGAGAGAATATGAAGCAAGTCAGTCGTTCTGCTTTAGTGTCTTTTAGTGCAGAACAAATGTTTAATCTCGTGAATGACGTTGCTCGTTATCCTGAATTTTTGCCAGGTTGTTCTGGTTCTCGCGTTATTGAATCTTCCGATTTGTCGATGGTGGCTTCGGTGGATGTTTCAAAGGCAGGGATAAGTAAGACGTTCACAACGTCGAATGTGTTGGTGGCCAGTGAAGCTATTTTGATGAATTTGGTCGATGGTCCTTTTAAGGCTTTAAAAGGCGGTTGGTATTTTACTGCACTTGATGAACAGGCCTGCAAGGTTGAACTTAAACTGGAGTTTGAATTTTCGAGCAAAATGGTGGAATTGGCTTTTGGCAAGATATTCAATGAATTGACTAGTAATATGGTTAACGCATTTACCAAACGAGCGAAACAGGTGTATCAGTAATGAGTATTGAATCTGAGATGATCCATGTTGAGGTAGTCTATGCATTGCCTCATGAGCAAAGAGTACTGAATTTGGTGGTAGACAAAAACTCAACCGTCGAAACGATAATTCAACAGTCCGGTGTGCTTGAGCTCTACCCAGAGATTGATTTATCAAAAAATAAGGTCGGGATTTTTAGTCGTAACGTTAAGCTAGATTCGACGGTCAGAGACCGTGATCGCATTGAAATTTATCGTCCGTTATTGGCCGATCCTAAAGAGATCCGTCGCAAGAGAGCCGAGCAGGCAAAAGCGCAACAGTAAACGTTGCTGCGGTATTGGATGCAAGATAAAGGGCTCGTTATGAGCCCTGTCCGTTAGTGTCACTCATTGTGAGGTGCACTTTGGGTATCATTTGTTTGAACGTGTTTTCGTTCAGTTTACGCCTTCAAAAAACCGTTCGCTAGGAGGGTAGTCGCCACTGATTTCCATCAAAGCACCTGCGGTATTAAATGTCGCAATCAGGTTTTTCTGTATCGATTCTTTGTGGCCTTCCGTGTGGTGATAAATGTAATACCAAGTATCGGGATAACCGTTTTCAATAAGCATCGGCGACCCCATGACAAACCTAACCTGTTCTTTGCTCATACCGAACTTGAGTTGATCGACGGCTTGCTGTTCAACGTAGTTGCCTTGGTTAATATCAATACGATAAACGAGTTTTTCTAATAAAGAGCATCCAGTCAGCATTGTCATTGCTAAAGGGACTGCGATTAACCACTTTTTTAACTGCATATTCAAAATTCTTTGCCAATAGGTCGTAAAACTGGACTGATAATAAACAAGCTCGCAGCAGAAGTAAAAAATAGACTGAGCTACGAGCTAGTTGAGACTGCAAATTTTGAGTTTGGTTGCAAACCTAAAAAGAAAAATGTCAGCTTAGGCGGCGATCAGCAGTTCTTTCGCATTAGCAAGGGTAGATTCGGTGATTTGGCTACCCCCTAAAAGGCGAGCAAGTTCAGCGACGCGTTGTTCACTATCTAATCGTTTCATTTGTGTTTCTGTCTTTCCTGCTTTGGCTTGCTTGCTGACAAACAGTTGTTGGTGCCCGCAGCCTGCCACTTGTGGTAAGTGAGTCACACACAGTACTTGAGTTGATTCACCTAATGTTCTTAACATTTTTCCGACTACCGCTGCTGTCGGGCCACTGATACCAACATCGACCTCATCAAAAATAAGGCTAGGAGTGTCTACTTTTTGAGCGGTGATCACTTGGATTGCTAGAGATATCCGTGACAGCTCTCCGCCTGACGCGACTTTAGCGATAGGCTGCAGCGGTTGACCTGGGTTGGTTGAGACTAAGAAAGTTACGGTGTCAAAACCCAGTGGTGATGGATGCGTTGTTTCATGATTAACTTCGATGCAGAACTTGGCTTTTTCCATGCTCAGTTCGTGCATGCTATTGGTGATTAATTTATCTAGCTCTTTCGCGTAACGGCTACGAGACTTATGCAGTTTGTCGGCACAGGTTGCAAACTGCTGATACTGTTTGGCAACGTTACTTTCCAGTTCTTGTAATTTATCTTCAGAGCAGTCAAGTTGCGCTATTTGTTTGAGCAGATCTTGGTGGTGGTGGTAAAGCGTTTCAGGAGCGATGTAGTGCTTGCGCGATATGGACATCACTTTAGAGTAACGTTCTTCTACATAAGCCATACGTTCAGGATCGACATCGATACTGTCCAGATAGTTTCGCAATTCACTGTTGGCTTCTTCGAGTTGGATGATGGCTTCAGCCACCATGTTGGGTAAGGTGGCAAGTTTTTCATCTAACTCGGCCAGTTCAAGCAAGGCGTGGTTGGCTGACTGCAGCAAACTTAGCGCATTGACTTCTTGCCCCTCATAAATAAGTTCAATGGCTTGCTGGCAAGTGGTAGCAAGCAAGCCACTGTTGGCTAAACGTCTGTGCTCTTGTTCGAGTTCGGTGAACTCTTCTTCACCAATCGCCAATTCATTGAGCTCTTTGATTTGATATTCCAGCAGTTGAACTTGAGCTTGGTTTTGTTGACTATTTTCTTTGAGTTGATTGAGCTGGTTATCTGCTTGACGCCACATTTGGTAGGCTAAGCGTGTCTCTTTGACAAGATTCACGTGACCTGCGTATTGGTCCAGCATGCTCATTTGATACTCACTTTTCATCAGTTGATGATGGGCGTGTTGACCGTGAATGTTGATCAGTAATTGACCTAGAGCTTTGAGTTGTGAAAGAGGCACAGGGCTGCCATTGATGAAGGCACGAGAGCGGCCATCTTTGGTGATGATTCGGCGTAAAATACACTCTTTTTGGTCGAGCAAGTCATTGTCTTCCAACCAGCGCGTGGCGTTGAGGTTATTGTCCAAAATAAAGGCGGCGCTGACTTCGGTTTTTTCTTCACCCTGCCTGACCATTCCTGCTTCCGCACGGCCACCAAGGCATAAACTGAGCGCGTCAATTGCAATGGATTTACCCGCACCGGTTTCGCCAGTAATGGTAGTCATTCCTTTGGAAAGCTCTAACTGCAATGATTTAACAATAGCAAAATTATTCACACTTAAATGAGCCAGCATTTCTGTACCTATATAATCAAATAACACTGTATAAGTGAACAGTATAAACTGTTTTTTTATACAGTAAAGATGCCTGTCAGAAAACTATGAGTATTGTAAACTGCGCTGAGTTTAGTGCATGCGACAGGAAGTGATTTATGTTGCTTGATAGCTCTGGCTTTCTAGTGAATTTTACTTCATTCGATGGGGTTAATTAGTTTTGAATTGATTATTAAATGCTCATTAAATAGTTTGACGAGGTTCACAAAAAAGATAGAATACGCAACCTGTATACAATGTAACAAGGTGTAGTAAATGATGAACTCAGCACTTCTTTCGCTATTAGAAAAGAAAAGCACCTCTGAAAAAGGTAAATCCCAATCGACATTGGCTGATAAACTATCGAGTGTCATGGTGTTTGGCGCGACAATCGCCGTAGTTGGTTTGCTAGGGTTAATCTACATTGCATAAATTCACATAAAAAAGACGCTTGATGCGTCTTTTTTATCATCTAGAGAATAGCGCTTACTTGGTCGCTATCACTTCAATTTCCACTTTCGCATCCATAGGCAGGCGAGCAACTTCCACGCATGAGCGCGCTGGAAAAGAGGCTTGGTGGCTTTCAAAGACCATCGTAATTCTCGTCATTAGTGGGTTGCCATTGGTGTAGTGAAACTGACTTAACCGCTGAATGTCGGTAATAGGTTCATCATTGACATAAAGTGGAATACTGCGGTTGCGATACCAAATAAGATCAGCATGCCGATCATTGCGTTGCCACCCGGTGCCATAAATCCTTCTTGACCACCTTCTAAAGTGCGTGATTTACGAGCCAATAACGCTGGAATTAAGCAAGCCCAGATTGTTGCAGCAGCACCCGCATAGCCAATCGCCAGAATAAAGCCGAAAGGGAACAATAAAGAAAGGGTGAGTGGTGGAATAAATGTCACTAGCCACGTTTTAGTGCGACCTTGTTTGTTGTCTTCAAATTTAAACAGGTCTGCCAGAAAATCAAAAACACCTAAGCCTACACCGATGAACGAAGAAAGAATGGCTGCCATTGAGAAGGTATTGATTGCGTGCGATACCTTGTCTGAATCAATCACAGAGCCTAACGCTGCTAACAGAACTTCAACGTTACCACCTTGGGCAATCACTGGGCCGAAATTGCTACGTGGTAGGTTACCGTAAATACTGGCCATCCACAGGAAGTACAGACATAGCGCGATAACGGTACCGCCCAAAATGGCGTATTTTGCGCGATGCTCACACCCATAGTAAGAACGCATACTGGCCACTGAGTGATGATAACCAAATGAGGTTAAGGCCACAGGTAACATTGCCATAGCGTATGGGGCATAATTGGATTCTTCGTTAATGCGGTCGAAAAGTACGCTAGTATCTATGTTAACGGCTAAACCAGAAACACCAAATACGAAGCTCAGTACCATAAAGGCAATAAGAACAATAGAGATCCTGTCGACTGCTCGAGTAGAGTGCCAAACGAAAAGAGAGAAAACAGCAACAAACAGGACTGATGTGATTTTGTTATTGATGCCTAAAACACCTTCTAGAATTAAACCTGAAGATGTGATGTAAGCATAAAGTAAGATACCGCCGACAAAATAAACTGCTAAATTATTAATTCGGTTGACGTTATCGCCAAGGATGTCTTTGGTCACAGTGTTGAAAGACACTTTAAGATCGTAACGCTTGAATGCTTCCAATAGCATCCAACCCGAGAGTGTCATCATGATCATAGTGAAGGTAATTGTGATAAGAGACCAAGTCGTCCAAGCGCCTGCTCCCGCACTCGGTAACCCTAACATTCCGGCTCCGACACAGACGCTTGCTATGATACAAGCTCCGCCTACTAAAGATGGATTATTGTTCATAATCGTTACTCTTGTTTAAGTTTCATGTTGAGGAAAAAGCCCGCTAAATTTATAGATTTTGTTTTGCTCAATTTAGAAGGAAATAGCGCGCCAATTAGGCGCGCTTTAGTTAGTGATTATTCAACTTCCTTTAGACGGGCTGTGAAGTGGCGTAGCACTTGTGGCTCGTAGGTGAAATCGAGTCCCTTCACGTTGTGGGCATTCTCTTTTACTTTCCCAAATGCTTCGATAACAAAGTCCATGTGCGTTTGAGTGTAAGTAGCACGAGGAATGGTTAGGCGTAACAACTCAGCAGGACAAGGGTGTTGTTTACCTGTTGCAGGATCACGGCCTAATAGTAACGAACCGATTTCCACCGCGCGAATACCGGCTACTTTGTAGAGTTCACAGGCCAAAGCATGAGCTGGGAATTGATGCGAAGGGATATGAGGTAATAGTTTGCCTGCATCAACGAATGCTGCGTGGCCGCCAGCCTGCTGACACACAACCCCAATGGCTTCTAGGCCATCAACAAGGTATTGAACCTGGCCGATACGGTACTCTAGCCAGTCTTGACGCATGCCATCGTATAGACCGACAGCAAGACGCTCCATTGCACCACCTTCAAGACCACCATAAGTAGGGAAACCTTCTTGAATCACACAAAGCGTGCGGCATTCCGTGTAAGTGTCCATCATCGATTCATCTTTGAAACACAACAGACCACCCATTTGAACCATTGCATCTTTCTTAGCAGACATGGCTAAACCATCTGCGTATTTATAGGTTTCACGAGTGATTTCTTCGATAGTCCAATTTTGATAACCCGGTTCGCGTTGCTGAATAAAGTAAGCATTCTCAGCAAAACGCGCAGAGTCCATGATGACAGGAATATCGTAGCGTTGAGCAATCTCGTATACCGCTTTTAAGTTAGCGATAGAGACAGGCTGACCACCGGCAGAGTTACAAGTAATCGTGCTGACAATGTAAGGTACGTTCGCAGGTCCTGCTTCTTCAATAGCCATTTCAAGTTTCGCGATGTCAAAGTTACCTTTGAAATCTGCATTGACAGACGTATCGAACGCATCTTCGGTATAGACGTTTTTCGCCACACAGCAGTTAACCTGAGTGTGACCTTGCGTGGTGTCGAAGAAGTAGTTAGACAGCGCCACCATTTTTGAACGATCTAGGCCTTTTTCTTGCTCACGCTTTTTAATTAGAACAGGAATATAGATTTGCTCTGCACCACGGCCTTGGTGAGTTGGGATAGTCAACTCATAACCGAAGATATCTTTTACCGCATTCGCCAGCGCATAGTAGCTGCGGCTGCCACTGTAAGCTTCGTCACCCATTAGCATTGCTGCTTGCATTCTTTGAGTAATAGAGCCTGTGCCGCTGTCAGTGAGAAGGTCAATAAATACATCGTCACTATCGATAAGGAATGGGTTCATACCCGCTTTAAGGATGGCCTCTTCGCGATATTCACGTGTTGTACGTTTTACTGGTTCAACAACACGAATGCGGAAGGGTTCTGGTAAGTGTTTAAAGTTTTCCATGATAATACCTTTGAATAATTTAAATTTCGTCAGGCGATATTAGTTAACACCCTTTATATATTTAGAGTGCAAAAT
>NZ_CAWNIB010000030.1:0-10281 GCF_963874405.1 Vibrio sp. V08_P9A1T1 | reverse complement strand
GAATAGAAAACAACATTATTTATCCTTTTAACCTATGACAAATGAACTAATTACAAAAAACGGTCTGCAAACTTTGAATAAGCTGTACAACCCGCGGATCCGATAGCGAATAGAAGACTTGCTGCGACTCCTTTCTTGCTTTGATCATATTTTGCTTACGAAGCACGGTTAAATGTTGCGAAAAGGCTGATTGACTTAACATCGAGCTTTGCTGCAATTCTCCAACGCCCACCTCACCATTAATTAACTGGCAAAGCACCATCAAACGCTCAGGATGGGCCATCGTTTTAAGCAACTCTGAAACCTCTATCGCATTTGTTTTCATTTGCTCCACATTGACTGATGTGATCTCCATCATTCCCCCTTCGCATTGCATTTAATTAGATAATACTAATGAATAAGATTTAGTCAACGCTTATTTAGCTTATTCAAAATTAGATAAATTAACATTAGACATCGCTAATCAATAAATTTATAGTGACTTTAATTTACAACGGAGGGTAACAACATGACGATTGAAAATGGGGTAAGAATATTAGCAGGCAGCATGGTTTTGCTGTCCATCATTTTAACGACGTTTGTCCATTCAAACTTTATTTGGCTAACGGTATTTGTTGGAGTGAACTTAATTCAAAGCGCTTTCACAGGGATTTGTCCAGCGGCCTTTTTCTTGAAAAAGCTTGGCCTGCACTGAGGATTTAATTACCTTACCATGCCGCTTTTGTTTAATTTTACTGGAGTAATTTATGACTAAGATTGTGATTATTGGTGGTGTCGCGGGTGGTGCATCCGCAGCGGCTCGTGCTCGTCGACTCAGCGAAGAAGCTGAAATCATTATGTTTGAGCGGGGCCCCTTCGTTTCATTTGCTAACTGTGGCTTGCCATATCACATCGGCGGTGACATCAAAGAGCGCAGCAATTTGCTGCTACAAACACCGGAAAGCTTTTTAGCGCGTTTTAATGTAGATGTGCGCACTATGAATGAAGTGCTGCGCATTAATCGTGCAGCGAAAACCATCACTGTACGCAATCTGCTCGATCAGTCAGAGTACCAAGAAAGCTATGATTTTTTGCTGCTTTCCCCTGGAGCGGGTCCTATTGTCCCGTCGATTCCTGGGATTCAAAACCCACTGACCCATTCGCTGCGCAACATTCCAGATATGGATAAAATCATCCAGACGCTGCAAATGAATAAACCTGAGCATGCAACTGTCGTCGGCGGTGGTTTTATCGGTTTGGAAATGATGGAAGCGTTCCATCACCTCGGTATCAAAACCACGCTGATCGAAATGGCTGATCAGGTAATGACACCTGTCGATAGTGAAATGGCGGGCTTTGCTCATGCGGAGATTCGCGCTAAAGGCATCGATTTACGTTTAGGTGTTGCTTTAAAATCGGTCGAATATAAACCAGCGGCGACATTACCTAGCACAGAATCGGGTGAAACTCTGGAGCACAAACACATCGAAGGTGAACTGGATCTTGTGCTCAGCAATGGTGAAATACTCACCACTGACATCCTGATTATGGCGATTGGTGTGCGTCCAGAAACCAAACTGGCTGCTGAAGCGGGCTTACAACTCGGTGAACTTGGTGGCATTTGGGTGAACGAACAGATGCAGACCAGCGATCCAGCGATTTACGCCGTCGGCGATGCGATCGAAGAAAAGGATTTTGTTACAGGCAAACAAACGCTGGTTCCACTCGCAGGTCCTGCCAATCGCCAAGGTCGCATGGCAGCTGATAACATGCTTGGTCGTAACGAAACCTATCAAGGAACACAAGGAACCGCAATCTGTAAAATATTCGACTTAGCCGTGGCATCCACAGGCAAAAATGAGAAGCAACTAAAACGTGACGGCGTTGATTACGAAAAAGTGTACGTTCACACAGCCAGCCATGCGAGCTACTATCCGGGCGCTGAAGTGGTGTCGTTCAAAATGCTGTTCGATCCAAAATCAGGCAAAATCTTCGGGGCACAAGCGGTTGGTAAAGATGGCATCGACAAGCGTATCGACGTGATGGCTGTCGCTCAACGTGCAGGTATGACAGTAGAACAACTACAACACTTAGAGCTGACTTACGCGCCACCATACGGCAGCGCGAAAGATGTGATTAACCAAGCAGCTTTTGTCGCGACAAATATAATGAAAGGCGATGCAAAAGCCATCCATTTTGATCAAATCGATTCGCTAAATGACACGCATATTATTTTGGATGTACGTAATCCAAGTGAACGTGAAAATGGTAATCATCTCAAAGGCGACATCAATATTCCGGTTGACCAACTTCGTCAACGTATGAATGAACTGCCCAAAGACAAAGAGATCGTCATTTATTGCCAAGTCGGGTTGCGCGGTAATGTAGCCTACCGCCAACTGGCCAATAATGGCTTTAAAGCACGTAACTTGATTGGTGGGTTCCGTACTTATCTGTTTGCAAAACAATAAAAGATTCAATTGAGTGCTGCTGATGCGGCACTCTTTTTAAGTTAACCGATGTAAACCGCGATTGGCATATTAGTCTGTTCTTCAAGCTCTTTTAATTTCGCCAACAAAGCTGAGTTAATTTGATTGCCAGCGGTCAACATTAAGTTTCCATTGGGTAAGTACAAATCACGCTTAATTTTCATCCCCGGTTTCACTTCACTCAAACCAATGCACAATTCTAGGCCATCCTCCAAGTGTTTTAACGAAGTTACTACCATTAAAAAAGCATCCACGACTGTGGGGTCATATAAGGTTCCAGCCTGCTCTTTTATATAACTCTGCGCACTTTTGGTATGCATACGACGTGGATTATTTGGTGATGCAATATAGTAGTCATAATCTTTAACCACTTTAATAATACGTGAACACAAAGGTATTTCTTCACCATGTAAATGGCCTGGCTTACCAGTACCGTCATACAACTCATCTTGGTGGCGAATGATCTCAACTAGTGGTTCAAAGCGCTTAATTCGGCCTAAAATCTCGGCACCTAATACAGAGTTGGCATTAGGACTCTGAGGAATGGAGGTTTCTGGATCAACAATCAACTTTTCAAGTTCTTTATCTTTCGCACCGATTAATCCTATTTGGTGCATCAAACCACACAAATAGACATGACTTACTTGGCTTTCAGGTAGTTTTAACCGCTGCGCTACTACCTTCGCTTGGTTGGCAATACGCTCTGCGTGATCGGCTGGGTGTCCCGTTCGATATTGAATGATTGCAGTAACCATACCCAATATGTCTTTAAACGTCTTGTTACGACTTATCAATAAATGTTCTAACTTTTTATTAGATGATTGCAGCTCTAACGTTCTCTCTTTTACCTTCTGCTCTAAATCTTGATTAAATTCAGCCAGCTTACGATTATTGTCTTCCAAGGCTAGATTCACCACTTCGAGCTCGCTATTGCGTTTTTCTAACTCGATAGCCAAATGTTCTCGCTCTTTTGTCAGACGATAAAACTCCGCTGCTTTTGAAACGATCAATTTTAGGTTTTCGTTATCCCATGGTTTGCCAATATAGGTATGAATTCCGCCGGAATTTACTGCCCTGACGGTTGACTGAATATCACTATATCCAGTAAGCAGGATACGAATCGTCTCAGGATATAATTCTTTTGATTTTGCGAGAAAATCGGCACCATCCATCTCTGGCATCCGCATATCAGAGATAATAATAGAGACCTCATGTTGCTCTAAATATTCCAAGGCTTCCTTTCCGCTATTAAAAGAAACTATGTCATAATCTGTACGCAAAACCCTCGTTAGTGATTTTAGAATTTCGCTCTCATCATCTAGCAGCAGAAGGCTAAGTCTATCACCACCAATCTCTATTTTTTGTGCGACATTTTCCATCGTTCCTCCTCCATTCTAGACAAATAACTGACCACGTCGTCTGATGATAATGCCTGACTCACCAAATGCCCCTGGATAATGGAACAGCCCAAGGTTTTCAATTTATCCGCTTGCTCCTGAGTATCAACCCATTCGGCGATCACTCCCATTTCAAGTGATTCAGCACTGTCTATCATTGCCCTCAGAATAACTTCATTGGACGCTGATTTGCCAATTGCTTGAACAAATCGTCCATCAATTTTAAGTACATCGAAAGGCATTTCGCACAGATATTCATAGCCCGCATATCCAGTTCCAAAATCATCCAGTGCACAGCTCAATCCCAACCCTTTCAGTTTACTGAGTTCTTGTTTCGCCTGAATAAAATCCTCAATAAAGTCATGCTCCGTTATCTCTATTGACAAGTTATTCAAACCGCAACTGAGCTTTGTAGTTAGCTTAGTCAATAATTCGTAAAATTGCCCATTTATCAACATGTTCCCAGGCACATTAACACTGATATTTCGATCTTTAATTAGTTTCTGATGTTGTTTGATGAACATCAGTACGTCTTCCAATATTTTTTCGGTCAACACTTTAGTTAAACCATACTGCTCAATTATGGGTAAGAAACTGGCTGGATATTGCCACTCATTCTCAACTGTTTTGCGCCTAGCTAATGCTTCAAATCCACAAACATCACCAGTTACCGTCGACAGTTGCGGCTGATAAAACGCGCAGAAATAGCGTCTATCGATATCGTTTAATACAGAAAATAGCGCCAATAACTCTCGGGATTGAGGATCATTATCGAGCCAGTAAATTGGCAGTTGATGGTGCAAACGCACTCTCGAGCGTTCATTAAGGTCAGCAATAGATATATCATCGACTTGATGCAACGATTTGACATCACAGAGCAAAACCGTGTATCTGGTTTTAATAAGATGTGTGTCGACTTCAACAGGCTGAGAGAGTCGCGAACATAGGCGCATCACAACTTGATAACCTTTGGGGCTGTATGGAATGCACATAAACAGCTTATCTTTGTAGCGATATATGGTTTCCGGCTCTGTATTACCATCACTCAGATACCACGCCAGCGTTTTAATAAATTGATTACCAAGCGCTCCGCCGTATTGATGGTTAATTTCGTCTAGATTAGCAATATTCACCATGACCAAAGCGTATGAGGAGTCACCATGTTTTTTCAATTCGATAATCTGTTCATCTAACGTACGCCGGTTTTTTAAGTTCGTCAGCACATCACTACCTAGCAATGCTTCACGCTCCAATAAACTCAAACGTATGGTTTCAATCAGCTCCTCTCTATCCCATGGTTTTTGGAGAAAACGATGCAATTTCCCTTCGTTCAAAGCACGAGACAAACCTTTGATGTCAGCTTGACCAGATAGAATAATGGTTACAACATGAGGATACTTATTGCGAATATTGACGACCAGCTCTGTCCCATCCATATTAGGCATTCGATAATCAGAAATCACAATTTCGATAGGGTGCCGCTCTAAAATAGTCAGAGCCTCAAGGCCGCTACTCGCACAATGAACCACAGAAAAATGCGGTTTGAGTTCACGTGTTAAAGCTTTAAGTACCGCTGGCTCATCATCTACAAGCAGAATTTCTTTATATCGAAACATACAATTACCCCAATCCTTTCATCGAATGATGAGGTGCAACATAAAGCGGTAAACGAATATAGACGCAGGTTCCTTGACCTATCGTCGACTGAATTTCAATTTTCCCGAGGTGCTCTTCTATGATTTCTTTCGCAACAGATAATCCAAGTCCTGCGCCATCACCGATACGCTTGGTGGTAAAAAAAGGATCAAAAACGTACACTAAATCTTCCGGACAAATGCCTTTACCGTTATCGCATACCGATAGACAGACACTCGATTTATTCTCGATTAATAAGCTGTTTTCCATATACAAGGCGACAGTGACTTCACCATCAGTATGAGAGAATGACTGTAACGCATTGACTAACAAATTAATCAGTACTTGTTGGAGCTTATGGGTTTGCCCTAGAACATAAAATGGTATTTGAGGAGGTTCATAATTTAAGCGTGCTTTCAGCTTCATTTCACCCAACACCATATTAGTCGCAGAGCTAACCACGTCTCTTAAATCGACCATTCCAACTGATAATTTGGACTCGTGATAATACACATTCAAGCTCGCTACAATGTTTTTAATACGCGAAAGCCCCTCTAAACTTTCCACAATGATAGACTCGCTATCATCAAGTATTTCTGCCAACTGACGGTCGTTGATCTGCTGGATCTCTGGGTGTGCCTTCACTTGGGCAAGATAGGAACTTAACGTGTTGAAATTACTCATCACAAAGCCGAGTGGATTATTGATTTCATGCGCAACACCGGCGGCCAATTTACCTAAAGAAACCCTTTTTGCATCTTGCTCATTTCGTTGAAGATCACTACTACTCTCCCGCATAGACGACAGTAATTTTAAGGCCATCTCAACCAGTAACATGCCTTCTTGGATTTTTTCTAATTCACTTAAGTCAAAAGCATTCAGCGTTGTTCGCGCAAGAAACAGGCTATAGCGCCGCGTCAGTGAGGAGACGGAAAAGGTAACGCCACTTTTCCAAGCAGGAAAGTCATTGTGATAGTCTGAGAATTTCCCCGCCTCATTGGCTAAATCAGGGAAGTAACTAAACTCCGTATCGGCTAAGACCGGGTATGTGCTTAACTTAATTGTATCGGTGATTGGAAAACTAGAACGCAGTATCTTGAGCCTCTGCTCAGAATTGTAAGAAAATAGCACGATATGTGTATTAGGGAATAAAGGCTGAACATGAGTAATAAACTGATCTAACTTGTCTTCTTGTGATTGATTTGAAAACATAACTCCTAGCAAAGAAAGTACGACGTAGTGAAATGTTGAGTCCAAGCTGTGTTCTTCTTGAAAGCGTCTATTTTCTTCCTGTTGCTGGGTTTTACTCACATGCATACTCCCTAATCAAATAACGATAATTTTCACTCTATTGCTAGTGTAGCCAATTCGATTGCGTCTATTGGCAACGTAATGATGAATTCAGTACCTTTATTCACTTCGCTATGAACTGCAATGGTGCCTTTATGACCATTGATGATCCCGTACGAAACTGATAAACCTAATCCTGTGCCGGACCCAACCGCTTTGGTGGTAAAAAAGGGTTCAAAGATGCGATCTTTAATCGCATCAGGAATACCGCTTCCCGTATCTTTAATGCGAATTTCAACCTGTTTCTCATTTAGCTTAGCTAATGAGATGGTGATGGTGCCTTCTCCGACAATCGCCTGACTTGCATTGACAAGAATATTAAGAAGAACTTGGTTAATCTGCATTGGCTGGCAATACACGTCAGGTACGTTTTCTTGATATATCTTCTCTAAAGTAATGTTGTATTTGATTTCGTTATTGATGATTTTCAGCGTTGATTCGATACAGTTTTCCAAATTTGCATAGCTCCATTCAGAACCATCAACGTGTGAAAACTCTTTCAAATTTTTCACAATGGCCATTACTCGAGATGAACCTTCTAGTGATTCTGAAATCAAATCTGCCGTATCTTCTAAAATAAAATCAATCTGTTTCTCTTGTAGTAATGACTCACACTTTGCCGCTAGAGCGGTATCATTTGCTTGTGAAACCTGCTGTTTTATCCCTTCTAAAACGGCGGCTAGCGTTTGAAAATAGTCACTCAGTGTTTGAATATTGGATGTGATAAACCCCACTGGATTATTGATCTCATGGGCGATGCCTGCTGAAAGCTGCCCAATAGAGGCCATTTTCTCTGATTGCAGTAGTTGTCCTTGTGCATCTTCGAGTTTTTTAATCAATACTTTTTGCGCTTGATGTTCTTGCTCTAATTGATGAGAAATGCGCTTAAGTTCCTGCTGCTGGCTAGCTTGTATCGTTACGTCATAGACACATATACAGACATGCTCGATAGTCCCATCTTCACTATGAATAGGGATGATCTCCAAATCTTGATACATCTGTTCTTCTTCACCCGATACAGGGCGGGAACTTTTAAAGGGCAATAGGTGAGGCTTCTGCTCCCAGCTACTAAAGCTTGAAGTTTCAATCACCAATGCCGTATCAATTTTTCGTTTAAGGTAGTCTGCGGAATGAGGAAATAGTTCAAGTATGTTCTTTCCTTGCATCACATCACCATCAAAAATGACTCGGGATTGGAAATAGTCATTAGCTTTCACGATAATGTAATCCTGTCGTACTATGCACAACGCAAAAGAGAGTTGATCCAGCAGATCAGAAAGCAGTAAGCGGCTTTTTCCCATTCCAAACTCCTACATCAACTCATCGAGGTGAATGAGTACCTTATCCAATTCGTTGTCTGCAAAACAGATGATGGTTTTAGCAGAGAATGACGCTTTTTCGACTAAAAAAGAAATTTCCATAATTAAAGATAGCTTCCACTGAGAAATGGGAAGCGGCTGTGTTGACGGATAAAACAGCACTGGAGACTGAATTTTAGTTTTTATGTCTATTTGCTGACATAGACCCTTTAGACTTGCACCAGATAAAATATTCGAGATATCTAAAATGCTCTCCTCTAGGCTCACGACATCTTGAGCATCACCTGTTGATTGTTTTAGATCGCTCACTATCTGTTCACAGCCTTTTCTGCTCATTAAGGTCACTAACTCACCATCCATGCCACCAAAAAAAGACTGCCGAGTGTAGTAATAATCGGTTTCATAAGATTGCAGTTGCGCTAAATCCTCATCCGTTGCCACTCCAATACTGGGTACAGATATAGTGACGTGCAAATTAAGCAAGGTAGCCAGTTTATTTGCTGCTCTGCCCATTGAGATATTCATAAATTCTTGCAGGGCGTCTTTATGGTCTTCTGAAAGTGCCATTGTCATAATAGTCCTACCTCGTGCAATGTTTGTTTTAGCTGTGCTGGGTCAAGTGGTTTTTGCAAAAAGGTGACTGCACCGAGTTCTCTTACGCGCTGCTGAGCAAAAGGTTGAATATCGGCACTAATGACAATGACAATGCTTTTAGCATCAACGCTGTGCAGATATTCTAGGACTTGGAAGCCATCCATTTCTGGCATGGTCAAATCTAAAAACATCACTTCAGCGCACCCATTTTGGTAATTGACTAGGGCTTCTTTGCCATTTTGGGCTTCGCTGATTTCTACATCCCACTCTTCAGGAATCGCCCTCATTACCGCTTTTCTCGACATCTTTGAATCGTCTGCTATTGTAATTTTAATTGCCATGCTCGCTCCCTCTAATCAAAAAAAGTAATTATATAATTACTCAATAAATATGGGTTTTAGCTCAACTAATACGCTTGCAATGGAACTTGGTACACCGTCAATCAGTGTTTGGTAGCTCTCATTTTCCCTACATGCTTCTATGCGATTTGCAAGCCCCACAATACTTCCAAGTACAACAGATTTGTCATCTGAAAAAAAATCACTCTTACTTTGATTAAGAACGATCTCTCCAATCTCTGAACCGTATCCCCATATCATCAGCATGTATGCCGTTACTATGTAGTAATCAGCATATTCTTGTTGAAGCTCTAAGAAAGAATCAACATTATGGATATCAGCGCCTTCCTCCATCAAAATCAATTTTCCGATTGCGGTAAGCAAGCTTGAGACAAACACCCGATCTTTATCTTGTAGGGAGTACCCCAAGTTTTTAGCCAGTAAACGGGATATATAGCTCACCCTCAGCGCCTGTTCTGAAATATCTTGGTGGGCCTTTTTTGAAACTAAGCTGTTAGCGTGATGGCTCAATAACGATATGGCGATGCTCTCCACTAAAGTCGCACCTAAACGTCCAACAGCTTCCGATAATGAATCTGTGGTTCGACGAAAACCCAAGTAAGAAGAATTGGCAATTTGAAACACTCGTGCGACTAATACAGGCTCATGGCTAATGGTGTCTGCGATTGATTGAAGATCACAAGTAGGAGAGGCAATAGTTTGTTGTAAACGGTGTATCGAATTGGGTAATACCGGAAGATCTTTCAAACTTCCGAGTTTAGTTCGGCACTCATTGTTAAACGGCATTTGATAAAGACGTTCGGTACATTCAAATAAGCGTTCAAAGTCCTCTTGTGTGAATGGCTTAGGCAGAACGAAGTGGGAATACGCATGCGCTTTTTGAGGCAAATTCTCCTGCGTATTCCCAGTTAAAAGAGCTCTCACTACTTGCGGGTAAGTCTGCTTTACCTCTTCTAACAGCTCATCGCCACATTTATGCGGCATGAGTAAATCTGAAATGATAATGGCTGGCGGTTGGCAATTATACTTATTCCATTCTGACAACCAATTTAGTGGCTCTGAAACGAGTATAATTTCCCATTCTGGACGAATACGCCTGATCAAACGAGCAATGGCTTTAAGCATAAAAACATCATCATCTATGCACATGACCTTCAAA
>NZ_CAWNIB010000029.1:0-10297 GCF_963874405.1 Vibrio sp. V08_P9A1T1 | reverse complement strand
CAGGAATAAACCTTACGATCCAAATAATGATTATTCAATTCCACACGTGGTTGCTATCACTGGGCTTGCGGTTAATACCGATATGTATGATCCCAATGATTTCCAAAGCTGGGGTGACCTATGGAACCCAGAGTTGAAAGGCCAGCTAATGTTGATGGATGATACTCGTGAGGTATTCCACATTGCCCTTCGTAAGTTAGGTTACTCAGGTAACACTACGGATGAAAAGCAAATTGATGAGGCCTACGCTGAGCTGCAAAAACTAATGCCCAATGTATTGGTATTTAACTCAGATAACCCTGCCGCTCCTTACCTCTCTGGTGAAGTTGGCTTAGGTATGCTGTGGAATGGCTCTGCAGCAGCGGCGCAAAAAGAAGGCTTGCCAATTAAGCTTGTTTTCCCTAAAGAAGGCGGTATCGGTTGGGTTGACAACTTTGCTATCAGTTCTGGTGCCAAAAACGTAGAAGCCGCACATATGATGATCGACTTCTTGCTACGTCCAGAAATTGCAGAACAAATTTCTCGCGACACGGGTTATTTAACCGGCGTGAAAGCGTCTAATGAGAAATTTAAAGACAGCCCTGCTCTTTTCCCATCTCAAGATGATTTAGATCGTGTTGAATGGCAATCTGCCGTTGGTGAAAAAACTGTGCAGTATGAAGATTACTTTATGAAGTTAAAAGCGGGTCAATAATTCCGCAAAAAGTATGAAATAGGCAGCACTAGCTGCCTATTTTCGTTAAAACTGGTATACTTTGCACTTTCGTATCACGCACCCTTGCCTAGTTAAGCTTTGGCACCGACTAAAATGGAAACGTAATGAAAAGCACACTGTATGCTGGCGCTATTTGCGCAGCAACTCTATTCACTACGCCTGCAATGGCTGCAGATCAAGAGCTTTATTTTTACAACTGGTCTGAATATATCCCCCACGACGTTCTCGAAGATTTCACCAAAGAGACAGGAATTAAAGTCATTTACTCAACCTATGAGTCTAATGAAAGCATGTATGCCAAGTTAAAGACTCAAGGTTCCGGCTACGATCTTGTCGTGCCATCCACCTACTTTGTTTCTAAAATGCGTAAAGAAGGCATGTTGCAGGAGATTGACCACGCTAAGCTTTCTCATTTTGCTGATCTTGATTCTAACTATCTCAATAAATCGTTCGACCCAAACAACAAATTTTCTATCCCTTATATCTGGGGCGCAACGGGGATTGGTATTAATACCGATATGCTTGATAAATCACTGATCAAAAACTGGGGCGACTTATGGGATGCCAAGTGGGAAGGTCAGTTGATGATGATGGACGATGCTCGTGAGGTGTTCCATATTGCACTGAGTAAGCTTGGTTACTCACCTAATACGACGGATCCTGACGAAATTAAAGCGGCCTATGAAGAGCTTAAAAAACTGATTCCAAACGTGTTAGTGTTCAACTCCGACTTTCCGGCAAACCCTTTTTTAGCGGGTGAAGTTTCTTTAGGTATGTTATGGAATGGCTCGGCGTATATGGCCCGCCAAGAAGGCGCTTCAATTGACATTATTTGGCCAGAAAAAGGCGCGATTTTCTGGATGGATAGCATATCCATTCCGGCCGGGGCCAAAAACGTTGATGCGGCTCATAAGATGATTGATTTCTTATTGCGTCCTGAGAATGCAGCAAAAATCGCATTAGAAATTGGTTACCCAACTCCCGTTAAAACAGCCTATTCACTGTTACCCAAATCTTTCGCCAATGACCCTAATATCTTCCCTCCACAATCTGTGATGGACAGCGGGTTTTGGCAAGATGAGGTGGGAGAAGCGAATGTGTTGTACGACGAATACTTTCAGAAGCTCAAAGTAAATAATTGATCATATTCAATGTTTAGATAACACGCCTACTCTAGGCGTGTTTCTTTTTTGGCATTTCTAACCCTAATATCTCTTCCACTAACCGCGGAACTTCAATACTGGCTTTACCGTAGCGTTTTTCCTCAAACTCACTTTCAACGGCACTCGGTTCTAAGTTGATCTCAATGGTGTGCGCACCGTGCATTCTGGCATCATGAACAAAGCCTGCAGCAGGATAAACAACGCCCGATGTACCGATAGAGATAAAAAGATCGGCCGTCTCGAGTGCTGAATAAATATCGCCCATGCGCAGTGGCATTTCGCCAAACCAAACAATATGAGGTCGCATTTGAGCTGGTATTTGACAGCAATGACAAAGCTCTCCGCTCAGAATGTCGTCTTTATGCTCTATTACTTGGTTAGAAACGCTGCAGCGTGCTTTAAGCAGCTCACCGTGCATATGAATCACCTGTTTGCTACCCCCCCGCTCATGAAGGTTATCGATATTCTGCGTAATAATCGTTACGTTTCCCTCTAGCTCTTGCTCTAATTTACCAAGCGCGATGTGGGCGGCATTAGGTTGTATTGATTCAGATTGGAGTTTTCGACGACGCTGATTATAGAAATCCTGTACGAGATCGGGATCACGTGCGAAACCTTCAGGGGTCGCGACATCCTCTATTTTATGGTTTTCCCATAACCCATCTTGAGCACGAAATGTTTTGATGCCTGATTCCGCTGAAATGCCAGCCCCCGTGAGGATCACGATATTCTTGTAAGGGAAATTCATACTATGTCGTCCTTATTGCACGCTTTTTTGCTAGCTTAGCACCGATGCAATAACAACAGTAGTTTTGAGGGTTAGACCATAGTATAAAATGGCCATTGATTGCTTATTTTCTGTGACATAAACCGAGCTATGAAATAGACCGAAGTACCCCGCGACTTCGGTCTATATGTAATCAATCTTCGTTAATGGCGGAGATTTTATGAATAGCCAAATCCGCGCCGTTAAATTCGTCTTCTTCAGATAAACGCAATCCAGTCAATACATTGAGAGAGCCATAAACGATTGCGGCGCCTAATACCGCCACTGAAATACCCAATAAGGTTCCTAGTAGTTGAACGGTGAGGCTGACACCACCTAGGCCGCCGAGTGATGATTGGCCAAAAATACCAGCGGCAATCCCGCCCCATGCACCACAAACACCATGTAATGGCCATACACCTAATACATCGTCTATTCTCGTTCGGTTTTGTAGTTGAGTGAACAACCAAACAAATAAAGCACCCGCTACCACTCCCGTCACTAAGGCACCCAGTGGGTGCATCAAGTCCGATCCTGCACACACCGCGACTAATCCCGCTAGAGGACCATTGTGGATAAAGCCAGGGTCATTTTTTCCGACAATTAACGCTGCTAAAATACCACCAGTCATGGCCATTAAAGAGTTCATCGCGACTAATCCACTAATTCCATTTAATGTTTGCGCTGACATGACGTTAAAACCAAACCAGCCCACACAAAGGATCCACGCGCCCAGTGCTAGGAACGGAATGTTGGATGGAGCAAAGTTGGTGTGCTTTCCTGCACGTACTCTTCCCTTACGCATTCCTAGAAACATGACAGCGATGAGTGCAATCCATCCGCCGACCGCATGCACGACCACCGAACCAGCGAAATCGTGAAAAGCAGCACCGAATTGAGCTTCAAACCAGCTTTGCACGCCATAATTGCCATTCCAAATCATTCCCTCAAACAGCGGATAAACAAACCCAACGGTGAAAAAAGTAGCAATGAGAATCGGGTAAAACCGAGCGCGCTCGGCAATGCCTCCAGAAACGATAGCAGGAATAGCGGCGGCAAACGTCAATAGAAAAAAGAACTTAACTAGATGATAGCCGTTCCCTTGGGCAAGGGTTTGTGCATCAGCAAAGAAATGAGCGCCGTAGGCTATCCAGTAACCGATAAAAAAATAGGCGATCGTAGAAATACCGAAATCGGCGAGAATTTTTACCAGCGCGTTCACTTGGTTCTTTTTACGCACAGTCCCCACCTCAAGAAAGGCAAATCCGGCGTGCATTAAAAACACCATGATTGCACCGAGCAGCAAAAATAGCGTATCAGAACTTTGAGTCAGGGCTTGTACGGCACCTTGAACCTGACTTACGGTTTGAGTCATCTTAGTGATTCTCCATTGAAATGTTGTGCACCAATCCTGTGCTACTTGATTATTTTCTCACCAATATAGTGAGTTATTGGTATTGAACAGCCTTAAAGCAAAATACATTCCAAAATAAACAAATGAATCAATAACTTTTCAATATCAAATAACTTATTGAAATAGAGTGAATTATATAAATATCAAGGGAGTTGTTGCATGATGGAAGAATAAACGCATTCATAAGAAGCGCACCAAATTGGAACGTGTGCTCCATTTTAATGCACTCTATTTTTTGGCTCGTTCCAGATTGCAGGCATTAAAAAGGCCTCCCGCAGGAAGCCTTTTCTTAAGAGTAAACCGTGGATCAGTTTACGCCACGAGATTTCAAGAATTCAGCATAAGTGCCTTTGAAATCGGTCAGTTTGTTATCACGGATTTCAATGATGCGCGTTGCCAGTGAGTCCACAAATACGCGGTCGTGAGATACGAAGAACAGAGTCCCTTTGTAGTTCTCCAAAGCCGTGTTGAGTGATTCGATCGATTCCATGTCCATGTGGTTGGTTGGCTCATCCATCAACAGCATGTTTGGCTTATGCATCATTAGTTTACCAAGCAACATACGACCTTGTTCACCACCAGAGATGACCTTAACAGATTTCTTGATGTCATCTTGGCCAAACAACATGCGCCCTAAGAAGCTGCGGATCACTTGCTCGTCATCCCCTTCTTGACGCCATTGGCTCATCCAGTCAAACAGGTTCATATCTTCGGCAAAATCGTGCGCGTGATCTTGAGCGTAGTAACCAATGTTTGCGTTTTCAGACCATTTATAGCTGCCGCTACGAGGCTCAAGTACACCCGCTAAGGTGTTAAGCAGTGTCGTTTTACCGACGCCGTTTTCACCAATGATCGCTACGCGTTCGCCCACTTCAAAAATGGCGTTGAAGTTACTGAACAGATCGTTTTCAAAACCTTGGCTAAGGTTTTCAACTTCTAACGCGTTACGGAACAACTCTTTCGATTGTTCAAAACGAATGAAAGGGTTTTGGCGGCTAGACGCTTTAACTTCGTCCAATTGGATCTTGTCAATCTGCTTAGCTCGTGACGTCGCTTGCTTCGCTTTAGATGCGTTCGCAGAAAAGCGTGCAACGAAAGTTTGCAGTTCAGCAATCTGTGCTTTCTTCTTGGCATTATCAGAGAGCAGACGAGCACGCGCTTGCGATGCCGCTGTCATGTACTCGTCATAGTTACCCGCGTAAAGACGTAGTTCACCATAATCCAAGTCAGCCATATGTGTACATACGCTGTTTAAGAAGTGACGGTCGTGCGAGATGATGATCATGGTGCAGTTACGTTGGTTTAGCGTATCTTCTAGCCAGCGAATGGTATCCATATCCAAGTTGTTGGTTGGTTCGTCAAGCAGCATGATGTGTGGTTCAGCAAACAAAACTTGCGCCAATAGCACACGCAGTTTCCAACCTGGTGCCACTTCGCTCATCAAACCAAAGTGCTGTTCAAGAGGAATGCCCACTGCAAGCAACAATTCACCGGCTTTAGACTCGGCCATGTAGCCGTCCATTTCTGCGAATTCAGTTTCGAGATCCGCAACCTTCATGCCATCTTCTTCGGTCATTTCAGGCAGAGAATAGATACGGTCACGTTCTTGTTTAACTTTCCACAACTCTTTGTGGCCCATTATTACCGTGTCGATAACCGTGAACTCTTCGTAAGCGAATTGATCCTGATTCAGTTTCGCCACGCGTTCGTTAGGATCATAGCTAACGTTACCACTCGAAGGTTCAAGCTCTCCGCTTAGAATCTTCATAAATGTTGACTTACCACAACCGTTAGCGCCAATCAGGCCATAGCGATTACCTTCGCCAAACTTAACGGAAATGTTTTCAAACAGAGGCTTTGCGCCAAATTGTTGAGTGATATTCGCGGTGGAGATCAAAACCAGTACCTTAATAAATGTGAATTGTATAAAAAACTGCGCAACGTTACTTGTTCAAGGCTCGAACTGCAAGCGATGTTTTTTGTTTCACTGCCCTCGTAGTGCGAGTAACTCGCTCATTTAATGCCTACCTGCCACTGATCATAAGTTTCGAGAGAGCAATCACATCCCCTGCGCTGGTTTTTGATACTTATTGATACATCTGCGACTATCACTGCAAACCTATAGGATACCCGTATGATTTCAGTTGCTTTGGTGGATGACCACCTCATGGTTCGCTCTGGTTTTGCACAACTGTTATCGGTTGAACCAGACATTCATGTCCACAGTGAGTATGGTAGCGCGCGCGAAGCATTTCGTGCGCTGGTGAACGCTTCTATCGATGTGGCAGTTATCGACATTTCAATGCCCGACGAAAGTGGGCTTGTGTTGTTAGAGAAACTGCGCCGCGCTCAGCCGGACTTTAAAGCCATCATTCTCTCTATTTATGATTCAGCGTCCTTTGTCAGTAAAGCGCTAGAAGCTGGCGCTTGTGGTTATTTATCAAAACGTTGTGGGCCTGGGGAGTTAGTGAGCGCCATTCGTACCGTGGCTAATGGTGATCGCTATTTGTGTGCCGATGCCTTAATTAACCTAAGCAATGCTTCAGGTACGCCATCTGTCCTTGAAGGGTTAACTAAACGCGAAAGAGAGGTGTTTGATCACCTGATTTTAGGCAAAGACGTCAAAGAGATTGGTTACGATTTATCAATTAGCCACAAAACGATTCACGTGCATCGGGCAAATATTTTAAGCAAACTGGGGCTTACCAACAATGTGGATCTCATCCGCTTTGCTATTACTCACCAACTGTTGGTTAACGAGACGTTATAGAAGCGACTATGCATTTTCATCATCGATTTTCTGAAGCTTTACCTCGGTTGTCTCTCTCCTCTGGCTTTAGCTATGCATTTGCATGCGTTTTGTATTCAATTGGTTGGTTTTGTTTATGGAACATCAGCCGCTACTTAACTCCTGATTTATTGCTGGCTGGTCTGTTTTTGCCCACAGGCTTAAAGCTGGCCACACTCGCTCTTGCACCACGTCGTTTTTGGCTTGGGATCACTTTATGCGAAATGGCTATAGTGGCGTTGCTCGGGCATGTGTTGGCTATCGCTGCTCATGAATATCTATTACTGCTGTTTGCATTGATCGCTTATTGGCTGGCGATTGCCTTTCAATCTCTCTGGACATCACTACACGTTTATTGGAAAAAACTGTTGGCGCTTACCGGGTTGACGGTCGTTTACGGCATCTTATGTGGAAGCTCGGTTTTGCTGTTGGTCAAACCGCTCAACCTCGAACTGCATTACGTGGCACAAGCGACCGTTTCAGCTCTGACCGGCGGTATACTGCTCACTCCGTTCTTATTTCTCCTGTACGATTATCTACATCAGCAGATCTGGAGACCACTGTCACCCGATCTCATCCATCAGGACGTAACACTTCGCCCCTCTGCGTTGCTATGGTGTTTGCTTTTTTTTAGTGGCGGATTGATCGCGGAGTTAACCTTGCTAGAGCAGCTCAAACCGATCGCCCTGCTCATTTTCCTGCTTCCCAATATTTTTATGGCTTATAAATACGGTTGGCAAGGCGGCGTATTGGCTAGTCTAATGAACAGTATTTTACTTGCTACGGCACGGCAAATGACAGGTTCATTTGAATCCGATATTGAACTCCAAAGTTTTATAGCGACGCAGGCTTTTGTTGGTTTAGGGCTTGGTATTGCGATTAGCCGTCAATATTTCTTGGCGCAACGCTTAGCTAAAATTAACCAAAAGCTGGCAATCGAACTCGCGAACAAACAGCAACTGGCTCGGCAATTAGTCAAGGTTGAAGAGCAAATCCGAAAATCAGTTGCACGCGAACTGCATGATGAAATTGGCCAAAATATCACCGCGATACAGATCCAATCCATGCTCGCTAGTCGCTTGGCACAAAATGAAAAACAAACCAACATCGCTGAGACGATCAACACGCTCGCGCTACGAATTCACTCATCGACACGTCAATTATTAACCGAGCTTCGCCCTCATGCGCTTGATGAATTGGGGCTTGAGAGCGCAATTCGGCAGCTTGCAAGTGAAATGAAATTTGCGGAACGACACGTCGATTTTCGTCTGAATTTCGGAATTTTTGCAGAGCGTTTAGATGACATTACGGCCGTTACACTGTATCGAATTATTCAAGAGCTGCTTAATAACGTGTGCAAACATGCACAAGCATCAGCCGTGCAATTAAGCCTTGTTCCCGGTGACATGTTCAGTGTCGATCTGCGTGATAATGGCATTGGTTTAGCTTCCGATTGGCGCAGCAAAGGCCAAGGCTTACTCGGCATCGAAGAACGCGTCAGCGCACTGGGTGGCACATTTTTAATTGAATCGCAGCGTAGCCAAATACCGCTTGGGACGCGCATAACTGTTAACTTGCCCACAAAACCGCTCACAATATCAACAAACTAGGAAAATTTCCTAGTCACTTATAACTTTGTCTCATTCATTTGGTGAATCACTCCGATACCATCTCTTAGCACTAGGGAGAAACATAGCATGCTGGGTTTTCTGATTTCAAAACCGACATCAGCACCTATAGAACCACAGGACATTGATGCAACCTATCGTTACTGGCGCTTGCATTTAATGTTATCGATGTACGTCGGCTATGGGGTGTTTTATTTCACACGCAAAAGTCTCAATTTTGCCATGCCTGCGATGCTCACTGATCTCGGGCTTGAACATTCCGATGTTGGTCTGCTTGGTACGCTCTTTTACATGACTTACGGTTTGTCAAAGTTTGTTTCTGGCATGGTCAGCGACCAATCAAAACCGAGTTACTTCATGGGTTTGGGGCTGGTTGCAACGGGTGTGATTAATGTGCTGTTTGGTTTGAGCTCTTCCCTAGCCGCATTTACCGTGCTTTGGACATTGAACGCTTTTTTCCAAGGTTGGGGATGGCCGCCGTGCGCTAAATTGCTCACTACTTGGTATTCCCGATCTGAACGTGGGTTTTGGTGGTCTATCTGGAACACTTGCCACAATTTAAGTGGCGCGCTCATTCCGATCAGCATTGGTTTTATCGCTGTGACTTTTGGTTGGCGGTACGGATTTATTGCACCGGGTTGCTTGGCGATCATCGTTGGTTTAGTGCTCTGCTTTCGCATGCAAGATAAGCCCACAACGTTAGGGTTACCCCCAGTGGGTGAGTGGCGTAACGATGAATTAGAAAAGCGCCATGAGTCTGAGGGTAAAGGTCTTCCATTTCGCCAAATTTTAAGTCGTTACGTTCTAGGGAATAAGTACGTTTGGCTGTTATGTAGCTCCTATCTACTGGTGTATGTGGTGCGTATCGCGCTAAATGATTGGGGTAATTTATACCTCACTGAACGACATGGTTATGAGCTTTTTTCGGCCAACGCTGCCGTATCGATGTTTGAAGTCGGAGGATTTTTAGGATCGCTATTTGGTGGTTGGGGCTCGGACAAATTTTTTAAAGGCAATCGAGCGCCGATGAACTTGATTTTTGCGCTAGGCATTTTCATTTCAGTGGCCGCGTTATGGCTAACACCGATTGACAACTTTGTGGTGTTGTCGGGCTGCTTCTTTTCCATCGGATTTTTTATTTTTGGTCCGCAAATGATGATAGGAATGGCCGCCGCTGAATGTTCGCACAAGGATGCGGCTGGAACCGCGACCGGTTTTGTCGGCTTATTTGGCTATCTTGGTGCAGCGTTAGCCAGTTACCCATTGGCTGTCATTATTGAACAATTTAGTTGGGAAGGATTTTTCAGTGTCATTACCCTCTCAGCCGCACTGATTGGATTACTGATTTTGCCCTTTTTAAAAGCGCAGCAGCGTGCAGGGAATGCCGTCACTATGTCATAACCTTTCCTCACGTTGTTTTCTGATTTCGCTGTGTCATGCAGCAAAAACGAAATCACAGGAATGTGATGAAACTTAACGCTGCCCTACGTCTACGTTAAGTAATGAAAATAACAAGAGGAAACAGACATGAAAGATAGATTACCTCGCAGTGTACTTGCTACCTGCATTCTCGGTGCTTCGCTTGCCGCGCCTCAAGCATTTGCTGAAGGCCGACTCGTGGTTTATTGCAGTGCCACTAACGCCATGTGCGAGACAGCGACTAAAGCATTTTCTGATAAATATGACGTAAAAACCTCTTTTGTTCGCAATGGCTCTGGCAGCACGCTGGCCAAAATCGAAGCAGAGAAGAAGAACCCACGCGCGGATGTTTGGTATGGCGGCACGTTGGATCCTCAATCACAGGCGGGTGAAATGGATCTCTT
>NZ_CAWNIB010000028.1:0-10397 GCF_963874405.1 Vibrio sp. V08_P9A1T1 | reverse complement strand
CGGTGGAACAGAGTGTTATCGTAAAAACCGTCACGGCAGTACTGTAGAAAGTTTGCGCTTGTTTCTGGTGCTTTTTCTTCATTAAGTTGAATTTTAATATCACCAAAATTCGTGTGAAGGATGATCATGATAGTTACCTTTATCTATTTTTCGTTGAGGCCCGGATTTTAACTGAACTTTGGACACATTCAAATCAACAAATGTCTTTAGGGGCCGTATTATTGCGAGAGAATAAGGATGACCAAGCTAGGCTAGAGTTGTTATACTGTGAAGCCATTTTAGTTCAAACAGTTATTAGATAGAGATCATGCTGAAAATATATAACTCAATCACTAGACAAAAAGAAGAATTCAAACCAATTCATGCCAACAAAGTGGGTATGTATGTCTGTGGAGTCACCATTTATGATCTCTGTCATATTGGCCATGGTCGCACCTTCGTTTCTTTTGATGTGATTTCTCGCTACTTGCGCTACTTAGGCTATGACCTTACATTTGTGCGTAACATCACTGATATTGATGACAAAATCATTAAACGTGCTGCCGAAAATGGTGAATCTTGCGATTCGCTAACCGAGCGCTTAATCGCAGACATGCATGCAGATTTCGATGCATTGAATATGAAACGCCCAGATGTCGAGCCTCGTGCAACCGCTTATATCCAAGAAATCATAGGCTTGGTGCAACGACTGATTGAACGCGGTTTTGCTTACGTTGCTTCTAATGGTGATGTGATGTTTGAAGTCAGCAAATTTGACGAATATGGCAAGTTATCCAAACAAGATCTCGATCAGCTTCAAGCGGGCGCTCGTGTTGATGTTGATCTTGCTAAGCGTAGCCCACTTGATTTTGTGTTGTGGAAAATGTCGAAGCCGGGAGAGCCCACTTGGGAATCCCCATGGGGAGAAGGACGCCCAGGCTGGCACATCGAATGTTCGGCGATGAATTCAGCGATTTTGGGTAACCACTTTGATATTCATGGTGGAGGCTCTGATTTGCAGTTTCCTCACCATGAAAATGAAATTGCTCAGTCATGCTGCGCACATGACACTCCCTATGTGAACACATGGATGCACAGTGGCATGGTGATGGTGGATAGAGAAAAAATGTCTAAATCATTAGGGAATTTTTTCACAATCCGCGATGTACTTGCTCACTATGATGCGGAAACGGTGCGCTATTTCTTGATGTCGGGCCATTATCGTAGCCAATTAAATTACAGCGAAGATAACCTAAAACAAGCGCGTGCCTCGCTAGAGCGTCTATACACAGCGTTGAGAGGGTTGGATTTAACCGTAGCAGTTGCAGGTGGTGAAGAGTATGTCAGTCGCTTTACGATAGCGATGAATGATGACTTTAATACGCCAGAGGCTTATTCCGTCTTGTTTGATATGGCACGTGATATCAACAAGTTGAAGACAGAAAATCTTCAGCAAGCCAGCGCTCTTGGCGCACTTATGCGTGAGCTTGCCGATGTGATTGGAATTTTGCATCAAGATCCAGAAGCGTTTCTTAAAGGAGACACTAATGGCGACGAACAAGTGGCGGAGATTGAAGCTTTGATCAAACTGCGTAATGACTCACGTGCAGCAAAAGATTGGGCTAATGCTGACGTGGCACGCGATAAGTTGAACGAACTCGGCATCATTTTAGAAGATGGCCCAAATGGGACTACTTGGCGTCGTAAATAATCAGGCAGTTAACTTGTCGATGATGGGCTTGAACTTTATTGGTTAAGCCCATTTTGTTTTTCGTCCACGATTAAGGTTTTCATGTCAATTATTTTAGGTATAGATCCCGGCTCGCGAATCACAGGTTATGGTGTGATCAGGCAGCATGGACGATATTTGTACTATCTTGGTAGTGGATGTATTCGTACCTCCGAAAAAGAGTTACCTGGGCGGCTCAAGCAAATTTACGCTGGCGTGACGGAAATCATTACACAGTTTCAGCCTGATGTTTTTGCCATCGAGCAAGTATTTATGGCAAAGAATGCGGACTCAGCACTCAAACTCGGGCAAGCAAGGGGCAGTGCTATTGTGGCGGCGGTGAATGCGGATCTTCCAGTCTATGAATATGCTGCTCGACTGGTTAAACAATCTGTAGTTGGTACGGGTAGTGCTGATAAAGCGCAGGTGCAACATATGGTCCAGCAAATGCTCAAATTATCGGCTAAGCCACAAGCGGATGCCGCTGATGCTCTGGGTGTGGCAATTTGTCATGCGAATACCAATAAAACCTTGATTGCGTTAGCTGGGCGGGCAAGCAGTGCTAAAAAAGGCCGATATCGCTGAAAAACCGATCTCGAGCGGGGTGGTATTTTTCTACTGGCTATACATCCAGTTATTTATTATCATCCGAGTCAAATAACCTCATTTCTCTAAGGAATTTCCTGTGATTGGACGTCTTCGCGGCATTCTGATTGAAAAGCAACCTCCAGAGCTATTGATTGAAGTCGCTGGCATTGGTTATGAAGTCCAAATGCCAATGAGTTGCTTCTATGAACTCCCTAAATTGGGCGAAGAAGCGGTCATTTATACCCATTTTGTGGTCCGAGAAGATGCGCAGCTTTTATATGGTTTCAACACGGTAAAAGAGCGAGCTTTATTTCGTGAAGTGATTAAAGCGAATGGCGTAGGGCCAAAATTAGGCTTGGGTATTTTGTCCGGCATGACGGCCGGTCAATTTGTTTCATGCGTTGAGCGTGAAGATATCTCCACATTAGTTAAGCTTCCTGGCGTGGGTAAAAAAACCGCTGAACGTTTGGTTGTTGAGATGAAAGATAGGCTGAAAGGTTGGGGAGCCGGTGACCTCTTCACTCCCGCTACTGACGCTGCACCAGTCGATAACAATTCCTTGGAAGCGCTCACGAGCAATGCGGAAGAAGAAGCGATCAGTGCGTTACTTTCTTTGGGTTATAAGCCTCAACAAGCTTCTAAAGTAGTGGCACAAGTAATGAAAGCTGACATGACCAGTGAAGCGCTGATTAAAGAAGCCTTGAGAGCAATGGTATGATTGAAGCTGATCGCTTAATTGCTCCTGATAGCCCTATTTTTAAAGATGAAGATATTATTGATCGCGCGATTCGTCCCAAAAAATTAGCGGATTATCGTGGCCAAGATCATGTACGCAATCAAATGGAAATCTTCATTAAAGCGGCACAAATGCGCAGCGAACCACTCGACCATCTCCTGATTTTTGGTCCTCCAGGGCTTGGAAAAACAACATTAGCCAATATCGTTGCCAATGAGATGGAAGTGAATATCCGCACAACTTCTGGTCCGGTATTGGAAAAAGCAGGCGATTTGGCGGCATTACTGACTAACCTTGAAGAGAACGACGTTCTTTTTATTGATGAAATTCATCGATTAAGTCCGGTGGTTGAAGAAATTCTTTATCCCGCAATGGAAGATTACCAGCTCGATATAATGATTGGCGAAGGTCCAGCCGCTCGGTCCATTAAAATCGATTTACCCCCTTTTACGCTGATTGGGGCAACAACTCGCGCTGGCTCGTTAACCTCACCCTTGCGTGATCGCTTTGGTATTGTACAGCGCCTTGAGTATTACAAAATTGATGATCTACAGTACATAGTGCAAAGAAGCGCGGACTGTTTAGGATTGTCGATGGAAGCGGATGGTGCACTTGAAGTGGCTAGGAGAGCAAGGGGAACGCCTCGGATTGCCAACCGTTTATTGCGCCGAGTTCGAGATTACGCTGAAGTGAAAGGCAACGGGCACATATGTATAGAGACTGCAGATAAAGCGCTAAACATGTTGGATGTTGATAGCCAAGGTTTCGACTATATGGATAGAAAGCTATTACTAGCGATTATGGACAAATTTGGCGGTGGCCCTGTTGGTCTCGATAACCTAGCCGCTGCAATCGGCGAAGAAAAAGATACCATTGAAGATGTGTTAGAACCCTTTCTTATCCAACAAGGTTATTTACAACGGACACCAAGAGGACGAATGGCGACCGATCGCGCCTATCTTCACTTCGGAATTGAAAAATAAGTTTACACCTCATCGTCATTTTTAGGTGGTAAGCACAAAGTGTGAACTACATCTTATTTATGATAATTTCCTTATCACTAAAGAGTTAATGATGTGAAGTGTATTGTTAACTCTCTGTGTGATTCGTTGTATTAATTTCTATCCCTTTCACTAAATACTCACAACAATTTCATTCTTCCTTTGATGTGGATCATTTTGTTCTTTTTTTGTTCAGATTTGCCGCGTGAAAATTGATGTAAATCAAGGCTTTTTTCTCCCATAAATCTTTTGAAACAACCTGCATTTAGAAGTAGTATTAGTCCCAGCTATATTAGCTGATGCTTAACAATTAACTAACCATAACGGTACATGCTTGCAACAAAATTCTGATATTTTTCAACATTTGATGAGGTTATATCACTGATGAATTTTAAGGAATTTTAACCCGTTTAGCATGTCAAAAGTGTCATTCAGCCGGCACAAAGGAGTTACCATGATTGACGTCGTTGATCTATCGCGGTTGCAGTTTGCACTGACAGCGATGTATCACTTCCTGTTCGTTCCATTGACTCTAGGTATGGCTTTTCTTTTAGCCATCATGGAATCTTTGTATGTAATGACTGATAAGCAAATCTATAAGGACATGACAAAGTTCTGGGGTAAGCTTTTTGGTATTAACTTTGCCCTTGGGGTGGCCACTGGCCTCACTATGGAGTTCCAGTTCGGTACAAACTGGTCATACTATTCCCACTATGTAGGTGACATTTTTGGCGCCCCTCTTGCGATTGAAGCACTTGTAGCCTTCTTTTTAGAATCAACCTTTGTCGGTTTGTTCTTCTTTGGGTGGGATAGACTATCAAAACGCCAGCATTTGGGCGTGACTTGGTTGGTTGCTCTGGGGTCCAATTTCTCGGCACTTTGGATCTTGATTGCGAATGGTTGGATGCAAAACCCAGTTGGCGCAGAATTCAATTTTGAAACTATGCGTATGGAAATGGTCAGCTTTGCTGAAGTCGTTTTCAACCCTGTCGCTCAAGTGAAATTTGTGCATACCGTAGCTTCTGGTTACACCACTGGCGCGATGTTCATTCTTGGTATTAGTTCATATTACTTGCTGAAAGGTCGAGACGTTGCGTTTGCACGCCGCTCATTCGCTATCGCTGCATCATTCGGCATGGCTGCTATTTTGTCCGTGATTGTGCTTGGTGATGAATCAGGATATGAAGTGGGTGAAGTTCAAAAGGTGAAGCTGGCTGCGATTGAAGCTGAGTGGCACACGGAACCTGCACCGGCTGCATTTACACTGTTTGGTTTGCCTAACCAAGACGCCATGCACACCGATTATGCAGTAAAAATTCCGTACGTGATGGGTATTATCGCTACACGTTCACTGGATACCGAAGTCACAGGGTTACGCGATCTACGCGATCAACACGTTGACCGAATTCGTAACGGTATGTATGCCTATGAACTGTTAGAGAAATTACGTGCAGGCGAAAAATCGCCAGCAAACATTGCCGCTTTTGAAGAAGTGAAAGGCGATTTGGGCTACGGCTTATTGCTAAAACGTTATACCGATAAAGTGAGCGATGCAACGGAAGAGCAAATTCAAGCCGCCGCCGATGATTCAATTCCAACCGTATGGCCACTATTTTGGTCATTCCGTCTGATGGTCGGTGTTGGTTTTGTGATGCTATTTGTCTTTGGTGCAGCATTTATTCAAACTTGTCGTCAGAAAATTGAGCAAAAACAATGGGTACTTAAAGCCGCCTTGTTCAGTATTCCTCTACCGTGGATTGCAATTGAAGCGGGTTGGTTTGTTGCTGAATATGGCCGTCAACCATGGGCTGTTGGTGAAATATTGCCGACCAATGTTGCTGCTTCTGCGCTAACTCTGGGCGAATTATGGACCTCATTGTTTGCGATTCTTGCACTGTACACAGTGTTCTTGATTGCTGAAGTTTACCTGATGGTTAAATTTGCTCGTAAAGGGCCTAGCAGCCTGAAAACTGGTCGTTATCACTTTGAGCAAAACGCAAACTCTGTTGAAGACAAAGTTAGCCGTCAAGTCGAAGCATAAGGCAGGGAGATAGAATAATGTTTGATTACGAAATCTTGCGACTAATTTGGTGGGTGCTGATCGGCGTACTGCTGGTTGGTTTTGCAATCACAGATGGTTTTGACATGGGCGTTGGTGCTCTTGTTCCCGTCATTGGTAAGAATGACAGTGAGCGTCGTGTCATGATCAACTCTATTGCCCCACACTGGGATGGTAACCAAGTTTGGCTTATCACGGCAGGTGGTGCACTGTTTGCGGCTTGGCCGTTAGTCTATGCGACATCATTTTCCGGATTTTATTTGGCTATGATTGTGACATTGGCTGCATTATGGCTTCGTCCGATCGGTTTGGATTACCGTTCAAAAATTGAAGATCCAAAGTGGCGTAATACTTGGGATATCTGTATTTCAATTAGTGGCTTTGTACCACCAGTCATCTTTGGTGTTGCCTTTGGCAACTTACTACAAGGCGTGCCATTCCAACTCAGTGATTTCATGATGCCAACGTATCACGGTTCATTTTTTGGTCTGTTGAACCCATTTGCTCTGCTTTGTGGCTTAGTCAGCTTGTTTATGATTATTTTACAAGGTGCCGCTTGGCTACAGATGAAAACCACCGATGAGCTGCATGCACGCGCTCGTGGCGTCGCTCAACTAATGGGCTTGTTGGTTGCTATTACTTTCGTCGCTGCAGGGTTTTGGATCCAAAACATCGATGGTTACGTGATTACCAGCGTCATTGATACACATGCCGCATCAAACCCACTCAATAAAGAAGTGATACGTGAGGCGGGGGCGTGGATGGCTAATTTCAACGCTTACCCATTACTATGGATCGCACCAGCTTTGGGTGTTGCCATGCCACTACTTGCTGTGTTGGCGTCGCGTTTTGAAAAAGGTGGTCTCGCATTCTTGGCTTCTAGCTTAGCCAATGCGGGTGTGATTTTCACCGCTGGTTTTGCGATGTTCCCATTTATCATGCCTTCAAGCTTAGTACCAAGTAACAGCTTGACCATGTGGGACTCAACATCGAGTGAATTGACGTTGAACTTAATGACAGTGGTCGCTTTTGTAATGGTACCTATCATTCTTGGTTACACCACTTGGACTTACTACAAGATGTTTGGTCGTCTTGATAGCAAGTTTATTGAAGAAAACAAAAACTCACTTTACTAAGGAGCATAGATATGTGGTATTTCGCATGGATTCTAGGTGTGCTTTTAGCTTGTGCATTTGGCATCATCAACGCTCTTTGGTTAGAGCATTCTGAAATGATGGACAAAGACAGTGAGTAAACTTGCAATGCAAGTCACTGAGTACCATAAACTGGTTGATAAGACTCTGCTCAGAGTCTTATCGCTCTTGCTTGGTTTTTATCATATCGCCATGATTATGTGGGATCCCGAGCTGTATTCTCAGAGCATTGGTGGTTTTAACGCGGTTATTTCACCACTCATGATATGGGCGCTGTGTGCAAGTATGGTTTTTGGTGTTGGCTTTAGACCACGCAAATGGTTTTGGCAATTATTGTTTAGCCCCTACATTTCATTATCGATCTTAATTTACCTAACGATTATTCGACTAGTTTGATATTTACTGTGTATGAATAACCTGTCGAAGGTTGATTAACGACCCACATTAGTGCTGCCTCTTTGAGACAGCACTAATTTTTTGTTTCAAGTTTTGTAAAAGTCCACTCAATGCTTGTACTAACGTCAATGAGTTGCGTTATAGTATCCGCCTAAATCTGTATATGTGTTGGAACCTTTGTGCAAAATACAGCCTCAGCCTTTCATTGGCCTGTAACGATTTACTATGAAGATACGGATGCTGGTGGTGTCGTCTATCACTCAAACTATCTTAAATTCTTTGAACGAGCCCGAACTGAAATGTTACGCGCAGTTGGAGTGTCTCAGCAGACGCTTTTGCAGCAGAACATTGGTTTTGTGGTCAGGCACGTTGACATCGATTTTCTACAAGCTGCACGTTTAGACGATATGCTGACGATAAATACTGTGATTTCGGCATTGAAAAAAGCCTCACTGATCTTCTGTCAGGAGCTCGTCAATCCTGAAGGTAAAGTATTGTGTAAAGCAATAGTTAAGGTAGCATGCATCGACAATCAGAACATGAGGCCAAAAGCGATGCCTCAATCAATAATTTTGGAGTTAACCCATAGTGACTGCTGATATCTCAATTCTCGATCTGTTTTTGCAAGCCAGCTTATTGGTCAAGATGGTGATGCTAATCCTTTTGGGGATGTCTATCGTTTCGTGGGCGATGATCATCAAACGTAGTAAAGTTCTTTCCCAAGCAGAAAAGAACGCTGATGCTTTCGAAGACAAATTTTGGTCTGGTACTGACTTATCCGTTATTTATCAAGATGTCAAAAAGCGTAAAGATGAACTTTTGGGTACAGAAGAGATTTTTTATTCTGGCTTTACCGAATTTGCACGTTTACGCAAGACTAACGCCACTTCACCTGATTTCATTATGGAAGGGACGGGACGTGCGATGCGAGTTGCTGTCGCAAGGGAAGTGGACGAGTTAGAGACCAGTCTGCCATTTCTAGCGACCGTGGGTTCTATCAGTCCATACATTGGATTATTTGGTACGGTATGGGGAATCATGCACTCATTTATTGCGTTAGGTGCGGTGAAGCAAGCGACGTTAGCAATGGTGGCTCCTGGTATTGCAGAGGCGCTGATTGCGACCGCTATGGGTTTATTTGCGGCTATTCCTGCGGTGATGGCTTACAACAGGTTGAGCAATAAAGTCAGCAAATTAGAGCATAATTACGCCACCTTTTCTGAAGAATTTCATAGCATTCTTCACCGCCAAGCGATGGCTGGTAGGGAATAGACGATGGTGGGTTACCAGCGTAAAAAGCGCAAGTTGACAGCTGAGATTAACGTTGTCCCTTATATCGACGTTATGCTCGTGTTGCTGATTATTTTTATGGTGACATCACCGTTTGTCACTCAAGGCGTTGATGTCGAGCTTCCTAAAACCACCACTTCAAAGTCAGCGGCTGAGCTGAAAGGTGATAGTGATAGTAGTTTTATCATCGTGGAAATAGATAAAGAAGGTCGTCTCGGGTTGAGCGTAAATAATGAAGAAGTCGAGCGGGGTCTTTCGCTGCAAGATGTGATCATTAGAGTCAAAGCTGAATTGTCGTTGAAACCGGATTCACCGGTTGCGGTTGGCGGTGATGCTGCAACGCCTTATGCAGAAGTGATACTGGTTCTGGATGAATTGAATCGTGCGGGCATTTCAAAAGTAGGTCTGCTAACCGAAATTAAAGGATAGTTTGTACTGTTCATGAAAGATCATAAATCCAAAAAAAGCGATTACAAAAAGCCCATCATTATCTCGGGTGTTTTGCATATAGTGTTGATCATTGCTTTGTTATGGGGTTCGGATTTTAGCCTAACTAAGCCCGAGCCTGCAGGGCAGATGGTTCAAGCTGTGGTGATTGATCCACAATTGGTACAAAAACAGGCCCAGCAAATTCGTAACCAGCGTGAAGCTGCTGCCAAAAAAGAGCAGGATCGGCTGGATAAGTTACGCCGCGAAAGTGAGCAGTTGGAAAAAAACCGCAAGGCGGAAGAAGAGAATATTCGCCAACTAAAAGAACAACAAGCTCAGGAAGCGAAAGCGGCCAGAGAAGCTGAAAAGCAACGTGCCGAAAAAGAACAAGAGCGTAAAGTGGCAGAAGAACGATCTCGTAAAGAAAAAGAGCGAGCGGTAAAAGCGGAAACGGAACGTAAGATAAAAGAAGAAGCGGTAAAAAAAGCAGAGCAGGAGCGCATCGCTAAAGAGGCTGAAATTGCGAAAGCGGAAAAAGAACGCATTGCCCGTGAAAAAGAGGCAGAACAAGCTAAAGAGAAAGCTCGTAAAGAGCGAGAAGCAGCAGAGCGAGCCGAGAAAGAGCGAATAGCCAAAGAACAAGAGGCGAAGAAAGCGGCCGAAAATGCAAAAAAAGAGAAAGCACGTCTAGAGAGATTGGAGCGTGAACGCAAAGAACAAGAAGCGGCGCTGAATAACATTTTTTCTGGGTTAGAAACAGAAGCAGAGCAAAATAGCTCAGCTCGTTCCCAATTTGTAATGAACGAAGCTCAGCGGTATGGAGCAATCTATACGCAGCTCATTCAACAAAATTTGCTGATTGAAGACAGTTTTAAAAGTAAACAGTGCAAAGTGAACCTACGGCTCATTCCAACGGGAACTGGAGCAATAGTCGGTAATCTAAGCATTATTGATGGTGACTCAAGGTTATGCGCGGCGACAAAACGTGCTGTGGCGCAGGTGGGGACGTTTCCGCTGCCCAAAGATGATCTTGATG
>NZ_CAWNIB010000027.1:0-10434 GCF_963874405.1 Vibrio sp. V08_P9A1T1 | reverse complement strand
AGACAGCCCCTATCAAAGGGGCTGTCTTATTTTCTTAACTGAATTTCTTTTTATTCGGCTTCGATGCCTTTTTCTTTGTAAAGGCGGCGGCATGCACGTCCATCGCTGTGGAAGAGGTGGCAGCGATGTCCTGGAATACCAATTGTCAATGTATCACCTGTTTCAACGCCCAAAGTATCAGGCTGGCGGTAAATTACATCAGAATCAGAGCCTTTCAAGTTCATGTAGACTTGTGTTTCATTGCCGAGTTTCTCAACCATCATCACTTTGCCTTCAATTTTCGCATCACCATCTTCAGCGCTCAGCAAGTGCTCTGGACGCACACCTAATGACATACGCTCGCCGCGAGTGATCGTGGTTCCATCGACCAAAATCCAAAATGAGGTTCCATTAGAGAGTTGAACTTTCACACGTTCGGCTTCGACATCTTCGATGAATACGCTCATGAAGTTCATTTTAGGAGAACCGATGAAGCCTGCGACGAAACGATTTTCTGGGTAATGATACAACTCAAGTGGTTTACCTACTTGTGATACGAAACCAGCATCCAAGACCACGATTTTGTCAGCCATTGTCATTGCTTCGACTTGGTCATGGGTAACGTAAATCATAGTGCAGCCCAATTTGCGTTGCAGTTTGGTTATCTCTGAACGCATCTGTACGCGCAGCGCTGCATCTAGGTTAGACAGCGGCTCATCAAGCAAAAATACATTCGGTTGTGAGACTAAAGTACGCCCAATCGCGACACGCTGACGTTGGCCACCTGAAAGAGACTTAGGTTGACGTTCAAGCAAATGGCTGAGCTGGAGAATATCGGCGGCGTGCTCAACACGTTGCTCGATCTCCTTTTTATCGGCTTTGGCCAACTTTAGGCCAAAAGACATGTTGTCGAAAAGATTAAGGTGCGGGTAGAGCGCATAGGATTGAAATACCATGCCGACGCCACGTTTAGAAGGTTCAACATCATTCATTCGCTTATCGCCAATAAACAAGTCACCCGAGGTGATATCTTCTAGGCCTGCTATGCAACGCAGTAGGGTGGATTTCCCACAACCTGACGGACCGACAAAGACGACAAATTCGCCTTCTTGAATTTCTAAGTCGACATTTTTAGAAATTAATACATCACCGTATGCTTTACATACATTTTTTAACGTGACACTCGCCATAGAGCTCGTCCTCGATCAATATTTTTTATAAATCACTGCCCATCATTATATGAGTTTTCTTGCAGGCAATGACAGCAGGAATTGGGTAAGGTGGTTAATAATGTAAGAAAAAGGGTGATGTCTTCAAATTAAGGGAGTTTGAAGAAAGCATCACCCATCCATGCCAATGATTTAGTTCACTTCCCCTGCACATTGAGCGTCTCCCCCGTTATAAAATCAATTACCACGAACGCTCATTTATGACAGCAAACCAATCTAGCGATGTAAGCCAGTAAACGATGAGTTACTGGAAAAGGCTCTTACTATCCACTCTGGGATGACTGTATTTTGTGTGATGTGTGTGTTTGATACATCCTCCTAATTGAGTTTTTTATAGGGGGGAGTAGCGATGGATGCGATGGAGGAGGGGTTTAAGGGCTGAGTTAGATCCAGTTCAAATAATTAATGGCTGTTAAGTGGAAGCATGTCACAAAAAGGTATTTTTTTGTGATTGAGCTCTCTAACCTTGAGCGATGATGATCACGAAAATAGTCCATAATATCGAGGGCGTAGGGCGTAGGAGGATGAGTCAAGTTAGGTTTTCTCTGATTATATATGACGAAATACGGCGAAACCTGTTGGTGAGCCCTACAACACAAAAATAAAAAGGATATGAACATGAAAAACGCCCTAAGCACAGTCGCGCTAAGTACTCTAGTTGCTCTTGGTTCGTTTGGTGCACATGCTGCTATTGAAGAAGGACAACTCACCATTTGGATTAATGGTGATAAAGGCTATAACGGTTTGGCTGAAGTGGGTAAGAAATTTGAGGCGGACACGGGTATCAAAGTGACCGTGGCTCACCCTGACGCACTTCAAGATAAATTCCCACAAACCGCAGCAACGGGTGATGGACCTGATATTGTGTTCTGGGCTCATGACCGTTTTGGTGGTTATGCAGAAGCTGGCTTGCTGGCTGAAATTAAACCTTCAAAAGCGATTCAAGAGGGTATCGTGGATTTTGCCTGGGATGCGGTGAAATACAACGGTAAAATCATCGGCTACCCAGTCGCGGTAGAATCCTTGTCTCTCATCTATAACAAAGATCTTGTGCCAAACCCACCGAAAAGCTGGGAAGAAGTGGAAGCGTTGAACGCCAAACTTAAGAAAGAGGGCAAAACGGCCATCATGTGGAACTTGAAAGAACCGTATTTCACATGGCCTCTTATGGCGGCTGATGGCGGTTACGCATTCAAATACACGATTGATGGCTATGATGTGAAAGATGCTGGTATCGCGAATAAAGGCGTAAAAGACGCGATGAACTTCGTGAAAGGCTTAGTGGACAAAGGCGTGATCTCTCCGGATATGGACTACTCTGTTTCTGAAGCTGCGTTTAACCAAGGTAAAACGGCAATGACGATCAACGGTCCGTGGGCTTGGGGCAACATTGAAAAATCAGGCATTAACTACGGTGTGACGACATTACCGAAATTTAACGGGCAATCTTCCAAGCCGTTCGTGGGCGTATTGACGGCTGGTATCAGCACCGCTTCTCCAAATAAAGATCTCGCGATTGAGTTTATCGAAAACTACTTACTCACCAATGATGGTCTGCGCATGGTCAATAATGACAAACCTCTTGGTGCGGTGGCTCTTAACTCTTTCCAACGTGAGCTTGATGCAGATACACGCATCGCCGCGACAATGGATAACGCAATGAATGGCGAAATTATGCCGAACATCCCTCAGATGAATGCATTTTGGGGCAGCGCGAAAAGTGCAATTATCAATATTGTAGATGGCCGCCAAACTGTCGATGCCGCACTGGCTGATGCAGAAAAACAAATGACTAAATAATTCGGTTTTGGTCAAGCCCTTAAGGAGAGGGTAACCTCTCCTTCATTTTACGTTTATATCGCTAGCAGGTTCTTCTATGCAGTCAGTTCAAGGTACAGATGCTTTGTCAGCACCCGAAACGGCACTTCCTTCCAGTAAAAATGTGCTCATTAAATGGGCATTATTAGGTACGGTTGGTATCGTTAACGGTTACGCCACTATTCTTATGTATTCTCGCGGTGAGCTCGCCTTTGCGCTGCTTACTCTCATTCTTACCGCTCTGGCCCTTTATATTTTCGGCAGTAAACATACTTACGCACACCGCTATATTTATCCGGGTATCGCGGGAATGATCTTATTCATCCTCTTTCCTTTGGCCTACACCGTTGGTCTGGCTTTTACTAACTACAGTGCTAAAAACCAACTCTCTTTAGAACGTGCACAAACCGTGCTGTTGGATCGAACTTATCAGGGCGGGGAAAGCTATCCTTTCACTCTATACAAAACGGAAAGTGGTTATCGAATTGCAATCGAAGATGGAGAGCAGACGCTCGCTACCGACGTGTTTTCCTTAAATGGCTTATCGGTGACCGATATGGACCTTCAACCTATTGAGGGTATTGAGGGCACCAAAGAGCCGATTAAAACCATTATTAATCACCGTGCTACGTTGAGCTCAATTGATCTGCATTTCCCTAGTGGTGAAGATGTACGCATGAGTGGCTTGCGCAAGTTTGCCGCCGTATCGCCGCTTTACACCATGCAAGATGATGGCGAAACGCTGGTCAATAATCAAACAGGCGAAATACTACGGCCGAATATGGATGTTGGCTTTTATCAACCAGTGGACGAAAGTGGTCAATTTATCGGTGCGACAGTATCGCCTGGTTTTGTGGTGAAAATTGGCACACATAACTTTGAGCGTGTATGGAAAGATGACGGTATTAAAGAGCCTTTCATCAATATCTTTATCTGGACGGTCGTTTTCTCTACCTTAACCGTGATTTTTACTCTCATGATTGGTTTGGTGCTAGCCAGTGTCGTGCAATGGGAAGAGCTTAAAGGTCGCGCCGTTTACCGAGTGCTATTAATCCTGCCTTATGCTGTTCCTGCCTTTATTTCTATTTTGATCTTCAAAGGCTTGTTCAACCAAAGCTTTGGTGAGATCAATATGGTGCTCAACAGTATTTTTGGCATTAGTCCTAGCTGGTTCTCAGACCCTTTTCTCGCTAAAAGTATGGTGCTGATCGTCAATACTTGGCTTGGTTTTCCTTACATGATGATTTTGTGTATGGGTCTTTTGAAAGCGATTCCAGAGGATTTATATGAAGCATCGGCGATTGATGGTGCAGGTTTTTTACACAACTTCACCCGTATCACATTGCCGCTCATGATCAAACCAATGACTCCGTTACTTATTGCGAGCTTTGCGTTTAACTTTAACAACTTTGTGATGATTCAACTTCTGACACAAGGTGGCCCGAATATGATTGGTACTTCAGAGCCAGCCGGCTACACCGATTTACTCGTAAGCTATACCTATCGTATTGCGTTTGAAGGAGCTGGTGGTCAAGACTTCGGTTTGGCTAGTGCCATCGCAACCTTGATCTTCTTACTGGTTGGTGGGTTAGCACTACTCAACTTACGTTTTACGAAGCTGTCACAGAATTAAGGAGTAATCGTTATGGCGATGGTACAAGGTCAATCTCTCAAATATCGCTTATGGGCGACTCATGTTGCTCTGTGGGCATTTTTATCGCTGATCATTTTTCCACTATTGATGGTCATTGCGATTTCATTTCGTGAAGGGAACTTTGCCACGGGCAGTTTGATCCCAGATAACCCATCTCTAGAACACTGGAAATTGGCATTAGGTTTTGCTGTCACTAATGCTGATGGCTCTGTTACACCGCCGCCATTTCCGGTTCTGACTTGGTTATGGAATTCAGTGAAAGTAGCAGGCATTACTTCAGTGCTCATTGTGGCCCTATCGACAACGTCTGCTTATGCCTTTGCGCGCATGCGTTTTAAAGGTAAAGACACCATCCTAAAAGCGATGATGATTTTTCAAATGTTCCCAGCGGTACTGGCACTGGTTGCGATGTATGCACTGTTTGACAAATTAGGTCAATACATCCCATTTCTTGGCTTAAATACGCATGGTGGTTTAATTTTCTCCTACCTAGGTGGTATCGCACTGCACGTATGGACGATCAAAGGCTATTTTGAAACGATAGATAACTCCTTAGAAGAAGCGGCTGCTTTAGATGGAGCTACACCATGGCAAGCCTTTAGACTGGTGCTGCTACCACTCTCTGTGCCGATTCTTGCGGTTGTGTTTATTCTCTCGTTTATTGGGGTGGTTGGTGAAGTACCAGTGGCATCTTTGCTACTTTCTGATGTAAACTCATATACATTAGCGGTGGGTATGCAGCAGTATCTTTATCCTCAGAACTATTTGTGGGGAGATTTTGCAGCAGCAGCAGTGTTGTCTGCTTTACCTATCACTGTCGTATTTTTGCTTGCACAGCGCTGGTTAGTCGGAGGACTTACGGCCGGTGGTGTGAAAGGATAATAACGATAGGGCGACCGTGAGGTCGCCCATATTGTATTAGCTTAACGTATTTGGTTTGGCCGCCGATCAGTTAAGTAATATGCAAATCTGGCGTTACGCATAGCTGGCTGTTAGCTTTATTCCTTACTATCCAACAAACTAACAGTTTTTGTAACCAAGACCCGAGCATTGCTTGGGTTTTTTTATATCTGTATTAAAGGGTGCTATTGGTAACGCACATGCAGTATATGATGAATTGAATGTCTCAAAAGTGAAATGGTGTTTGGATGCGACTCACATCTGAAATCTTTGTGTAACGTCGTAAAGGAAGGCTAAAAAATCAGAACTCACGGCTAGAAGGGGCGCAGCCTAAGTATTGCAAAAGGACATACAAACTCTCTTGCTGCAGCGCAACGCGGCGAAACAGATCGGCGAAGGTATCATCTCCGCCAAAGCAGGCACGGATATAGTGGTTAATTTCTTGGGGCTGGTAGCCTTCAACGTAAAGCGTTCGGACCCAGTGATACTCAATTGACTTTGGGTCGACTAATGTTGATTCGCTCAAGGTAATCTCTCTGGGAGTCAAAGCCTTTTCCTATCATCGATGCAAAATTTCAGAGGGCTCGATTTAAGCAGATAAAGATGAAGAAAAAATGACAACTGAGCGCATCGTGGGTGGTTATTTTAAGTACTTAACGTGAGCTTCCATCTCTTCCCCTATCTCTTTACGCATGTTCATTAAGCGTATCGCTGATTGGCGTAGGGCAATATCTTCTGCTGTTTGCGGCACCCATTCGGGTATAGGGGTGGGCTTGCCTTGCCCATCGACAGCCACCATGATGACAATACAATGGGTAGTCAGCTGGTTTTTCAACTCTTTTGGATCGCTCGCTTGCACATCAATGGCAATATGCATTGAGCTCGTTCCCGTATAAATGACTTTTGCGCTGACTTCAACGAGGTTCCCTACGTGGATAGGAGCGACAAAGCGGATCCCTCCCGCATAAGCGGTGATGCAATATTTACCACTCCAGCCTGCTGAGCATGCATAGGCCGCTAGATCTATCCATTTCATGACAGCGCCACCGTGGACTTTACCACCGAAATTCACATCACCGGGCTCTGCTAAAAAACGCAAAGTTATTGCACGTTGGCCACTACTCATTGGGGAATCCTTGTTTTTTATTAACGGAATCATAAATAACAAAGCGTTAACCAAACTGCAATATTATTTTGAATGCAGCAGATATAAAAAATCCTCTTAGTTGCCTAAGAGGATTTTTAAAGCCGAGCGGTACGAGTTATTTACTTTATGTTGTACCTTATTGAGCCAACTGAGCGTTAGTTATTCAGTTGCGTTAATAATAGTTTAAACAGTATTTCGACGTAACTGTTCGATCGAACAGGTTCTATCTCTGATGAGATTGTTTAGCGTGATTTCTCCAATAACCTAAGGAGAAGTCACATGACTATTTCAATTTATTCACATACCTTTCAAAGTGTCCCTCAAGCTGATTATGTGTCATTGCTGAAGTTACGCTATAAAGTTTTTTCGCAACGCTTGCAGTGGGAGCTAAAAACAAATCGAGGAATGGAGACTGATGAGTACGACGTTCCAGAAGCACACTATTTGTATGCCAAAGAGGAACAGGGTCATTTAGTGGGGTGTTGGCGAATTTTGCCAACGACGTCGCGTTATATGCTTAAAGATACTTTTTCGGAATTACTCGGTGTGCAGCAAGCACCCAAAGCAAAGGAGATTTATGAGCTGAGTCGTTTTGCGGTCGATAAAGATCATTCGGCGCAATTGGGCGGCGTGAGTAATGTTACGCTGCAGATGTTTCAGTCGCTGTATCATCACGCCCAGCAATATCACATCAATGCCTATGTAACGGTCACATCGGCCAGTGTGGAAAAATTGATTAAGCGGATGGGGATCCCATGCGAAAGACTCGGTGATAAAAAAGTGCATCTTTTGGGAAGTACACGTTCTGTCGCTTTGCATATTCCAATGAATGAAGCATATCGTGCAAGTGTCAATGCATAAGCCTTATAAATAGGGATTGATATAGCCACCTAAAATAGCTTTAGTGATCGCTTGGTAGCGATTCGTCGCGCCAAGCTTTTTACAAGCATTACTGAAATGGAACTTCACGGTACGTTCTGACGTATTAATAATCGTGGCAATTTCCCATGCGCTTTTGCCTTCGGCCGCCCAAGCTAAGCATTGTACTTCACGTGCGGTGAGCACCGCTCTCGGTTTTGCGTCTTTATGGTAACGGGTGATGTTGCCAATATTATGAGCCAGTAACGGTACAATGAGCTGTGAGGTATGGATACTTTGTTGATTCAAATCGTAAGACTTGGTATCTGAGGTTGCAAAACTTATCATGCCAAATTCCCCCCTAAGTCCATGGATTGGAATGCTAAATCCCGCTTTGAGTCCATTGCAACGCGCCTCTTCAAAAATGACTCGTCCATCATCATTGACCCGCTTAGCGTCATCCCAGCGAATGGGCAAAAAATTGGTAATACTGTATTTGACAATTGGATCGATATGCATGAAGCCTGATTCATCATATTGCTGTCGCCAGCTATTGGGGTAATTGTCCGTGACAAGCGTTTCACTGGTTTTTAACGTGGGTTGAAAAGAGAGGCCAAAGAGGAAAAATTCATGATCAATTAAGTTATTGAGCCCATTGAGTACATTTTCCAAATCATCGTGGCTAGTGATTTGTTGGTTCTCTTGGATCAGTCTCAGAATTTTGTACATAAGCCGAAAGTTCTAAATTGCGTCGTACTATATTGGCATTTATATCAAAAAAAACCGTAACAGTACGAGCAAATAATGAAATAGTTTATCTATTTGGCGGGAAAATCTAGTTCAAATGTCGGTTTGGCCTCAATCTATCTATACCACCTGAATGGTTACTTCATTTTCACGAGCGAATGCATCAATTTCTTCTGGTGGTTGAGCATTGGTAATGATCAAATCTACATCGGCAATTGTGCCTAGCTTCACCATGGCATTACGTCCGAATTTACTGTGGTCGACACCGAGATAAACACAGCGACTATTTTCGATGATCGCCCGTTTGACTCTCACTTCGTGATAATCGAAATCTAAAAGTGAGCCATCATAGTCAATGCCGCTAATCCCTAAAATACCGAAATCGAGACGAAATTGTGAAATGAAATCCAAAGTGGCTTCACCCGTCACGCCACCGTCTTTATTACGCACTTCACCGCCCGCTAAGATGACATTAAAATCCGGTTTGGCCATTAAAATCGTCGCCACGTTAATGTTGTTGGTGACAATGCGCAGATTTTCGTGATTGAGCATTAATGCCCGAGCGATAGCTTCAGGTGTCGTGCCTATGTCGATAAAGAGCGTTGCGCCATCGGGAATGTGTTTGACTAGCTCGGCAGCCACTTTCTCTTTTTCTTGCTGATAAGTCACTTGGCGAGTGTGGTAAGAGGAGTTTTCAGAACTAGACGCGATGGTGGCGCCGCCGTGATTGCGTCGTAACTTATTGGCATCTGCAAGTTCGTTGAGATCTCGGCGGATGGTTTGTGGGCTGACATTGAATCGCTCGACTAAATCATCGGTACTCACAAATCCGTGTGTTTGAACTAATTCGATAATTTCTTGATGGCGTTTAACTGCTTTCACCTTAAATATCCTTATTCATTGAAGCTTAAATAGGTCAATACCTTGAATGCTTACTGTGCGTAAGGCACTACGACTTTGTGAGTGTACGGTTTAATCGACCAAATTCAATCATTAGTGAATGGGATGCGCGAGTATTTGCTCGTTTTAAGTGATAATTCACATTAAACGAACATTATAGACCCTTTATGGAACATAGTTATGTTTCTTGGAATGTGGCACATTGATTCCGTCCAGCGAGCTTGGCTTTATAAAGTGCTTTGTCTGAGCGGCGATAAATTTCGAAAAAATCGGCATCGCTGCCCGCAATTTCAGAGATACCACAACTGATACTAAAGTGTGCGCCGTTGTCAAAAAATGCGTATGCATAAAATTCTTTACGCAAACGATCTGCCACTTGAAAGGCCTCATGCGCATTCGCCTTATGCAGAACAATCAGAAACTCTTCACCACCAATTCTACCGCAGGCATCGCCATGGCGTGTGTGCTTTCTCGCTATCTCTGCTAACTGCCAAATCACATCATCTCCTCGCTGGTGGCCATAGGTGTCGTTTACTAACTTGAAGTTGTCGATATCAATGGCAATACAACTTATCGGATAATGATCACGCTGAGCCAACGTAAATTCATTACACGCTTCTCGCCACAACTTGCGGCGATTGTAGAGCTGCGTTAAGTCATCGGTATTGGCTAGAGTGTGAAGCTGTTCTCGCAGTTCGACAATATCGGTAATCTCAGTAGAAACACCGATAAGGCCAATCACTTCATCCGTTTGTATACTTAGAATAGGTTTCTTTATTGCGCGGTAGACGCGTACTTTGGTATCAAATTTTGCTTGTGCACGTTCTTCACTGATGAAAGGCTGTTTGGTATCAAATACCATTTGATCGCTGTGTAAAATATCGGCGAGTAGGTCATCTTGAAAAAAATCATGATCAGTTTTGCCTCTGAGTTCTTCCAAAGTTGTGCCAAACAGTTTAAGTGTTAGCTGATTTGCATACAGATACTCACCTTGGCGGTTTTTTACGAATACGTATGAACCGAGCTCGTTGAGAACAAGCTCATGCAAGGCAAACAAATTATTGCTATACACATCTTCGATGTTATCAAGAATCATTATCTGGCCACCAAATTTGCTAGGTTGCCTAACGGATCTGACGTAAAGGATCCCTCAATACATTTCATTTTTGTTTATTTTTATTCTTCTTCCATAAACATAGCTC
>NZ_CAWNIB010000026.1:0-10518 GCF_963874405.1 Vibrio sp. V08_P9A1T1 | reverse complement strand
AGATTATTGATAGTTCATTGACATGAAACGTGGTTTTTTCAAAAAGAAAACGTTTGCTATTTGCTTTGTCAATTCAATGAGTGGTTGATTTGTGTTTTATGAATGAATTTGGCGAGGTGTAAATGTTAAAAAAAAGATCGATTTCTTGGTTTGACTCAGAAATCGATCGGGTTGGTTTTTGCTGTAAACCAATTTATTTCAACGTCGCTGCTTTCATGCTGGAAACGAAATGGCTGAGAGTCGTTAACATTTCATCTGGCTGATTAAGTCGTTGTTCAATAATTTTCACCACTGCGGATCCCGATATTGCGCCAGCGGCACCGGCGGTGATGGCCTGTTTGACTTGCTCAGGTTCTGATATCCCAAACCCAAGCAATGCGGGTGGGGCATCAAATTGGTTCAGTCTTTCCAACAAGGCATGTACTGGCATATTGGCTTTTGTTTCTGCTCCTGTCACACCGGATCGAGACAGTAGATAAGTATAGCCACGGCCAAGTTTGGCGACCGCGGCTAGGGTCTCATCACTGGCGGTGGGTGGTGCGATGAAAATGGGTTGAATCCCGTATTTGTCTGCCGCCGCGACAAATTCACGGCTTTCATTAGTCGGAACATCGGCGATCAATACTGAATCTACACCCGCATTTTTACAGCGTTGGTAGAAGTTTTCGATGCCGCGTGAATAAACTAGGTTGGCATACATGAGTAGTCCGATAGGCAGGTCGGGATATTGCGCGCGAATTTTGGTTATTAACTCAAAGCAGATATCTGGAGTCGTCCCTGCATCCAGTGCACGAATATTAGCCCCTTGGATGGTTGGGCCATCAGCGAGCGGATCAGAGAAAGGGATACCGAGTTCTAATGCGTCTGCTCCTGCTTCCACTAGCGTTTGCATGATGCGCAGTGATTGCTCTGGATCTGGGTCCCCGATGGTCACAAATGGAACAAACGCACCTTGATTGTTGTCAGCTAAACGCTGAAATAGGGTTTGATAGCGATCCATTACAGCGCTCCTTTCTCTTCTAATAGTTTATGGACGGTGAAAATATCTTTATCGCCGCGACCGGATAGATTCACGACCAATAACTGCTCTTTTTCTGGCTCGGCATACGCCATCTTCACGGCGTAAGCAACCGCATGTGATGATTCCAGCGCGGGAATAATGCCTTCGTTACGTGCGATCGATTGGAAAGCATCGAGTGCTTCATCATCGGTAATGCTTTCGTACTCAGCGCGGCCTGTCGCATAAAGATGAGCGTGCTGAGGGCCAACAGAAGGGAAATCAAGCCCAGCGGACACCGAGTAAGACTCTTCCACTTGCCCGTTTTCATCTTGCATCAAAGGTGATTTCATGCCGAAGAAAATACCTGTTTTGCCGTGCTTCAATGGCGCGCCATGCTGGTGGGTATGAATGCCTTTTCCTGCTGGCTCAATGCCAATCAAACGGACATTCTTTTCTTCAATAAAGTCAGCAAACATGCCAATCGCGTTCGAACCGCCGCCGACACAAGCAAGCACCGCATCTGGTAAACGACCTTCGCGAGCCAAAATTTGCAGTTTCGTTTCTTCGCCAATCATGCGTTGAAATTCACGGACTATGGTTGGAAATGGGTGAGGCCCCGCTGCAGTACCTAATAAATAGTGGGTGGTTTCATAGGTGGCAGACCAGTCACGTAGCGCTTCATTGCACGCATCTTTAAGTGTTGCTGATCCTGAATGAACGGGGATCACTTCTGCGCCCATTAGCTTCATACGAAACACGTTGGGGCTTTGGCGTTCAACATCTTTTGCACCCATATAAACGCGACATTTTAGCCCCAGTAGTGCGCAGGCCAACGCCGTTGCAACACCATGTTGCCCTGCGCCTGTTTCGGCAATAATTTCATGTTTACCCATACGCTTAGCAAGCAGTGCCTGACCAAGTACTTGGTTAGTTTTGTGTGCGCCACCGTGCAATAAGTCTTCACGTTTTAAGTACAATTTGGTTTTTGTGCCTTTCGTGAGGTTTCGCGTCAAAGTTAGCGCCGTTGGCCGACCTGCATACTCTTGTAGTAACGTCATGAATTCAGAACGAAATTCAGGATCTTCCTGCGCATCAATAAAAGCTTGTTCCAATTGGTCAAGCGCTGGTACTAAAATTTGTGGAACGTATTGACCACCGTATTCGCCAAAATAGGCATCGAGTTTTGCCATGATTCGTATCCTTAGTCTCTGTGTTACTGCTGAGTGATTCAGCGGTAATGAATCTATTGTTATCCCTTGCTACTTGACCTTGCGGCTGGGTGAGTCACTCGCTTTTCAAGTCAATGGGAATCGATTTAGTGTTAGTACTGCCGAATAGCGTCGAACGCTAGGGTTAGCTTGTGTAAGTCTTTTTTCCCCGGTTCGCTCTCAACACCTGAATTGAGATCGAGCCCTAAACAACCGATGTTTGCTGCTTGCTGAGCATTTTCAGGGGATAAGCCACCCGCCAACATGACATCGTTTACCTCGGTTAGTAATTGCCAGTCAAAACGTTGGCCAGTGCCGCCAGATTGCGTTCCTACTTTGGCATCGAATAAATGACGGTCAATGTGGCGCTCAAGTTTGGTCGGCAGGCAGTCGCTCACGCCATAAGCTTTCCAGATTTCAATCTGGCTAGGTAAGTGAGCTCTCAATTGGTCAACATAGGCTTGATCTTCTTCGCCATGCAGTTGCACCGCAAAGAGTTTTAACGTCGTAGCAATCTGCGTAATGGCTTCAATAGTGTGATTTTGAAACACGCCCACGTAGCGCAGCGGCGCGCCGCTCATCGTCAAACGTGCATTGTCCAAGTCGACATAGCGTTTGGATTGCGGCACAAAAATTAAGCCACCAAACACGGCTCCAGCTTGATAGGCTTTGGCCGCATCGTCAGCATGAGTTAAGCCGCACACTTTGTTTTCGCCGAGCGTCACTTTGCGTACCGCTAGCTCTAAATTTTCTTCGGCCATTAACGAGCTGCCGATTAAAAATCCGTTGGCGTATTGCGAAAGTTCACGCACTTGTTGGTGAGTATAAATACCAGACTCTGAGATGATCATGGTTCCTTCTGGGAGTAAAGGTGCCAGCTGTTTAGTGCGATTTAGATCGGTTGAGAGATCGCGCAAGTTGCGGTTATTAATGCCAATAACTTTCGCTTGCAGGGCGACTGCCCGGTGCAGCTCTTCCTCATTGCTCACTTCGGTTAAAATACCCATACCCAGTTGGTGAGCCACATTGGCTAGCGTTTGATAGTGTTGATCATCAAGGACGGACAGCATCAATAAAATGGCATCTGCACTGTAGTGACGAGCCAAATAAACCTGATAAACATCAACCATAAAGTCTTTGCAAATCACAGGTTGGCTTACTTGCGCGCGAACGCGTGGCAGAAATTCGAGGTTGCCTTGGAAATATTTTTCATCAGTCAAAACTGAAATGGCGTCTGCATATTGATGGTAAACCGAGGCGATATAATCCAAATCAAAATCTTGGCGAATGAGCCCTTTGGAAGGTGACGCTTTTTTACACTCCAAAATAAAAGCGGTTTTACCCGTATTTAACGCATCATAAAATGAGCGATCCGATGCGGTTAATAAATGTTCGAAGCTGCCCAATGGTTGCTGCGTTTTACGCTGCTCGACCCATTCATATTTGTCATTGACGATTTTGGCCAACACTTCAGCCATTTGAGTATGCTGGGTTGAAATGTGGTCAGAAAGTTGCTCAGGCATGGGGCTTAACCTCTTTGTGCCAGTTGTTGGACAAGCTGATAGGCTTTGCCCGAGTTCATTACACTAATGGCCTGTTGTGTATTGGCTTTGAGATCTTCTTGGCCAAAAAGACGCAGCAGCAGCGCCACATTGACAGCGACGGCAGCCAGTTGCGCTGGCGTGCCTTTCCCTGTCAGCAGGTTGGTAATAATGGCGCGATTCTCCGCAGGCTCACCACCCTGAATGGCTTCAAGTGGATAGCTTTCAACACCAAAATCTTTAGGTGTTAAGGTGTATTCGATGATGTGTCCATCACGAATTTCAGCCACTAAGGTTTCACCATGAATCGCCACTTCATCTAAACCACTGCCATGAACGACCGCTGCACGTTTCAATCCCATTTGTAACATGGTTTGGGCAATAGGCAGAACCAGTTCTTTACTGTAAACACCCATCAGTTCAATGTTGGGGCGAGCGGGGTTAATCAGCGGCCCTAATATATTGAAGATAGTGCGCGTTTTCATGGTTTGACGCACGGGCATCGCATGACGCACGCCACCGTGATATTGCGGCGCAAATAGGAAAGCGACGCCCAAGTCATCGATGGCTTGGCGAGTATTTTCAGCGCTCATCGCAAGGTTAATACCAAATGAATCCAGTAGATCAGAAGAGCCTGATTTGCTCGATACTCCACGATTACCATGTTTGGCAATTTTTACGCCACAGGCAGCAGCAACAAATGCTGCGGTGGTTGAAATATTAAAAGTATTTGAGCCATCACCACCAGTGCCGACTATGTCTGCAAAATCATAGTCTGGCCTTGGAAACGGGGCCGCGTTAGCCAATAATGCTTTGGCTGCACCAGCAATTTCATCGGGTGTTTCACCTTTGATTTTCAGTGCCGTCAATACCGCTGCCATCAAAATAGAGTCGAGTTCACCACGGATGATGAGATCAAACAGTTGCTGGCTTTCTGCTTGCGAGAGCGACTGCTGCGCGTAAAGTTTATTAATGATGTTTTCCATAAAATATCCCTATAAATCCGTTAGTGGGTGCTTTTTTCTAAAGCCCAATCGATCGCATTGGCAAGCAATGCTGCGCCATGAGTAGTCATGATGGACTCTGGATGAAATTGAAAGCCGCACACTTTATCTTGCTCTTGCACCACGGACATCACGAGCCCATCAACCTCAGCCGTGATGGTTAAACTATCTGGAACCTCAGTAGCCACTAGGGAATGATAACGAGCAATGGCTAGTGGTGACGGTAGCTGTTGGTAAATACGATGATGTTGGTGTTCCATCATCGAGATTTTGCCATGGATAATTTCGCCAGCACCCGCGACAGTGCCGCCGTAAGCTTCAACAATCGCTTGGTGACCTAAACAGATGCCAATGATCGGCACTTTGCCCTTAAGGCGTTGGATTAATTGTGGCATGCATCCCGCGTCTGCGGGCGCGCCCGGTCCGGGGGAGAGTAGCAGCAGCGGTTCATCCAATTGAAAGACCGCTTGTTCAATGCTCTGTGCGGCGATGTTGTTGCGATAAATCGTCACCGTATGGCCGAGTGAGCGGAATTGATCAACAAGGTTGTAGGTAAAGGAATCAAAGTTATCGATAAAAATAATGTTGGCCATGTCTGCTACTCCTGATGCGCGGCTTGAATTGCAGAGATCACGGCTTGTGCTTTACCACGTGTCTCATCGGCTTCCGATTGAGGGTCTGAATCATAAACGACCCCAGCGCCCGCTTGAACTTGCGCAATACCCTGTTCGACATAAGCCGAGCGGATCACGATGCAAGTATCTAAATCGCCTTCCCCGGTAAGGTAGCCTACCGCGCCACCGTAACTGCCACGGCGGGCTTTTTCCACGTTACGGATAAGCTGCATGGCCCGAATTTTCGGCGCACCAGTGAGTGTGCCCATATTCATGCAGGCTTGGTAAGCGTGCAGTGCATCGAGATCGCTTCGGAGTTGACCCACCACGCGAGAAACCAAATGCATAACGTGACTGTAGCGATCCACTTTCAATAAATCAGCGACGTGGCGCGTTCCTGCTTGTGCAATACGTGCGACATCGTTGCGCGCAAGGTCGACCAACATCATGTGTTCAGCGTTCTCTTTTTTGTCGCAACGTAGCTCAAGTTCAATGCGGCTATCTAAATCAAAATCAATTGAACCATCGGTGCGTTTACCACGGCGGCGAGTCCCTGCGATAGGGTAAATCTCAATTTGGTTGGTTTCGGTGGCGTATTTCAATGCGCTTTCAGGAGAAGCGCCAAACAGAGTAAAGCGTTCGTCTTGCATATAAAACATATAAGGGCTTGGATTGCTCTCTTTCAGTTTTTTATAAGCAGCAAGTGGTGAAGGGCAAGGCAGCGTAAATCGGCGAGAAGGGACCACCTGAAAAACATCGCCTTTCACGACAAATTCTTTTAACGCTTGAACGGTCTTGCAAAACTCTTGGTCAGAAATATTCGTTGTCACGCTTACGTTAGCTACGGTTTTGGCTTGCGGTAGTAATTTGGGTGCGGCACATTGCTGCGCGATCTCTTGTAAACGAGTAATTAATGTTTCGCGCATTGTTGGCGTGGGGTTAAAAACACTGGCTTGCAACTGACAATGCTCAGTTTTATGGTCAATCACTAACAAGGTTTCCGCGATATAAAAAACGTAGTCTGGACACTGATTAGTCGTATCGGCATTTCCTAGCGGTTCGAAGTTGGCCACCAAATCGTAGGCAAATAAACCGCCTAGAAAGAGGGCATGTTTATCGTGATGACGAAGATCGAAACTGTGCTGCACGAGACGTAGTGCATCAAAAGAAGAGGCTTCGCGTAGGCGAGAATCTTCGTCTAGCGTGTCGCATGGTGCTTGAAATTGAAGCGTTAAGGTATTTTGTTGTAACTGATGTTCAATATCCGCTTTAATATTACGCTGTAGATGTTCGATGAGCTGTTGACCATTGTCTGTCAATGCGTGAAAAGTGACAACGTGACCAAAGCAAGTGATGCGCACGGCAGCATCAACCAATAATAGACTTTTGAGATCCTGTTTTGAGTCGATCTCGGCGGATTCTAATAGCAAACAATCTGTTTTTGACTCACATAGCGTATGAAATAGACGTGTTGGATCTTGGGTATAAGGCACGGACATATTGATTACGTCAATTTGGCCTAAGTTTTTAATTTCAATGGTCTTATTCACAAGACCTCCTTGATGAATTTTAATGTTCCTGTCGTCCATACTCGCATAATCCTCTTAGAGACCCAATCATCACTTTGGGGTTTTCGCTGTTTTATTGCGCAATGTAATGTGAGCTATTCGACAAAATAAAAAGCCCGCTCATTGAGGCGGGCTTTGTGAATTCGTGTTCTATTTTAAAAGTACACGGTTGCCCACCAAGAACTTGTCCAAGTGTGCCACCAATTGAGCTCAGATGAAGCTGCGCTTAAATTGTGATTATGGTTTTGGTTAAATTCTTGTAACATGGTCAACCTCAAATACGTGCCTTGCATTTGTGTACTAGTTAACTAGTGCGAGAGTAAAAAGTCAAGCCTAAAAGATGGCCAAAATAAAATTATGAGAATTGATCTACATAGCCACACCACTTCTTCAGATGGCAGGTTATCGCCGCAAGCGTTAATCGATAGGGCGCTAAGCTTTGATATTGAGGTATTGGCGATCACTGATCACGATACGACTGATGCATTAACTATTGCTCATGACTATATTAATCAGCAACAATTACCCATCACCTTGATCGATGGCATCGAGATTTCCACGGTTTGGCAAAATAAAGATATTCATATTGTTGGGCTCAACATCGACTCAAACGCTCAAGCTCTGCAGCAGTTAATTGAGCAGCAAAAGGCACATCGTGTGCAGCGCGCACAATTGATTGCACAACGATTGCAAAAAGTGACACGTGAAGGGGTGTTAGAAGAGGTGCAAGCCATCGCCGGAGAGGCACCGATTACTCGTGCGCATTTCGCAAAATGGCTGGTTGAACAGGGTTTTGCGAAGAACATGCAGCAGGTGTTCAAAAAGTTTCTCACCCGCGATAATCCCGGGTATGTACCACCAAGTTGGTGCTCGATGACCGATGCCGTTGAAGCAATACACGCCGCTGGTGGCCAAGCGGTATTAGCGCATCCTGGACGATATGACTTGACGACCAAGTGGCTCAAGCGCTTAATAACGGCGTTTGTAGAAGCGGGTGGTGACGCTATGGAAGTGGCACAGCCACAACAAGCGCCACAAGAAAGACGTAATTTGGCCGATTATGCCATACAATACAATCTATTAGCTTCTCAAGGCAGTGACTTTCATTACCCCTCACCTTGGATGGAACTGGGGCGAAATCTTTGGTTGCCTTCTGGCGTCGATCCTGTCTGGAAAGATTGGGGTTTAAGCCCCGTAGATAGACTCAATAATGAGGAATTACAATGAGCCAGTTTTTTTACGTTCATCCAGAAAACCCGCAGACTCGCTTGATTACTCAAGCGGTTGCCATTATCCGCAATGGCGGAGTTGTTGTGTACCCAACGGATTCTGGTTATGCACTAGGCTGCCAACTAGAAAATAAACAAGCATTAGAGCGTATTTGCCAAATTCGCCGCCTTGATGATAAGCATAATTTTACCTTGCTGTGCCGTGATTTGTCAGAGCTCTCTTTTTATGCGCGTGTGGATAATACCGCTTTTCGCTTGCTAAAGAATAATACACCTGGCCCTTATACGTTTATTTTCAAAGGGACCAAAGAAGTGCCACGTCGGTTGATGAATGCGAAGCGTAAGACGATCGGTATCCGCGTGCCTAATAACCGTATTGCACTTGATTTACTTGAAGCGTTAGGTGAACCACTAATGTCCACTTCACTTATTTTGCCCGGCAACACCCATACAGAATCGGATCCAGAAGAGATTCGGGATCGCCTTGAGCATGCCGTGGATGTCATTTTAAACGGGGGTTATTTAGGTGAACAGCCGACGACAGTGATTGATTTCAGTGAAGATGAGATGGTGGTTGCTCGCGTGGGAGCGGGCGATCCAACACCTTTTGAATAGCTTTTGAGTAGGCCATCAAAACGAGTGCTTTTTGGCGTAGAATTTGAGATACTATGCGGCCGCGATTTTGGGGTCGCATTTTTTCATTCGACGTCTGTGAAGACGACACATAGGTAGATAAATGAGCGAAAAGTTACAAAAAGTTTTAGCACGAGCTGGTCATGGTTCTCGTCGTGAGTTAGAAGCTTTGATTAGAGCAGGACGTGTCAGTGTTAATGGCAAGGTAGCTATGTTGGGCGAGCGTCTAGAAGATGATAACGCGGTTGTGCGTATTGATGGACATGCTGTTTCCGTTAAAGCGCCAGAAGAGGTTATTTGTCGAGTGCTTGCTTACTACAAACCGGAAGGTGAGCTTTGTACCCGTCATGATCCAGAAGGTCGTCGGACGGTATTTGATCGTCTACCTAAAATTCGTGGTTCGCGTTGGATTTCAGTTGGCCGCTTAGATGCCAACACCTCAGGCTTACTTCTCTTTACTACCGATGGTGAATTGGCTAATCGCCTTATGCACCCAAGCCGTCAAGTAGAACGCGAATATTTAGTGCGTGTTTTTGGCGAAGTGAACGAGCAGAAAGTGCGTAACCTCGTTAAAGGGGTTGAGCTAGAAGATGGCTTGGCACGCTTTGAAGATATCGTTTACGCTGGTGGTGAAGGTATGAACCATACTTTCTACGTCGCGATTAACGAGGGCCGTAATCGTGAAGTTCGTCGTCTTTGGGAATCTCAAGATACCACAGTGAGCCGTTTGAAACGCGTTCGTTATGGCGAGATCTATTTGGACAAAAAACTGCCACGCGGCGGTTGGATGGAACTGGATCTTAAAGATGTAAACTATTTACGTGAATTGGTTGAACTGCGTCCTGAAAAAGAGACGATGCTAGATTTGAGCAAAGACAACACTTCACGTACTCGTGAGCGTGCGCGTAGCCAAAAAATTCGCCGTGCCGTTAAGCGCCATGAAGAGCGCGTAACGACGACAGGCAAGCCTAAAAGTCGTACGACCAATGGTACAACGACGAATGGTAAAAAAACTAACGGTACGACAACCAATGGCACAACGACTGGCCGTCGCAAGCCTGCTTCAAGTACCCGTAACAGTGGTGCCGATGGTAGCCGCGGCACTGGTCGGCCTCAAACTGGTAAAGCGAAAGCGCCACGTCGATAAGCGAAACTTTCTCGTTGCCTGTTAATTGATATTAAAATCCCGAGCTAAGCTCGGGATTTTTTCGTTTAAGAGATTGATAATAAACTAAAAATTAAAACAATAGAGTTGGTATTGAGCACTTGTGCATGATTGACATCCCTATGTTCATATTTTCTGGTATTAAGTGAGTAGAGTGAAGAAACAGGCTACATGTGGCATGTATGGTATGGTTGACTAAATTTTAGTGATGCTACAATGTTACGATCATAAGCGGGTACATTTGGAGTCAGTTAAACATGGATAGAGCAGGCATCTCAGCCGTTAAAGTGGCACTTATCTACGCAACATTTGCCGTGCTCTGGATATTATTCTCGGATATGACAGTCGAATTATTGCTAGATAACGCCCAGTTGCGCGCTCTCGCTCAAACCTATAAGGGGTTGATGTTTGTCATTATTACCGCCTTACTTTTGCTCATGTTGGTGCTTAGAGGGAATCGCTTACTAGAAAAAGCCAATGATATGGACAGCCTCACTGGGCTGCACAGCCTTAGTATGTTTGTGCGTACTCTCAATATAACGATCAAAAAATTAAA
>NZ_CAWNIB010000025.1:0-10609 GCF_963874405.1 Vibrio sp. V08_P9A1T1 | reverse complement strand
ATACAAAGCAGCAACGTTGCCGTGCTCTGTTTTTCACTCAATCATTTTGGTACTGCACTTCATTTCCAGACCGCCACGTTAGTGAGACTCTATCGCCAATGATAAATTTTAGGCAAAAAAATACCCAAGTCTAAGCTTGGGTATTTCAGTTATGAGGAAGGCTACTTGCTGCGTCCTTTCATCATCGTCATTAAGCGTTTACGTTTACGCTCTTGAGATAAGGTCAGCTTATTCACTTTTCCTTCAAATGGGTTATCACTGCTTTGGAACTGGATACGAATAGGCGTACCCATGATTTCTAAAGACTTACGGTAATAGTTCATCAAATAACGTTTGTAAGAATCTGGCAGCTCATTCACCAAGTTACCGTGTACAACGATAATCGGCGGGTTATAACCACCTGCGTGAGCGTATTTAAGTTTTACGCGGCGGCTACGAACCATAGGCGGTTGGTGATCATCGGTTGCCATTTTAAGAATGCGAGTCAATACCGATGTACCAACACGTGTTGTCGCCGATTTATACGCTTCTTGAACCGATTCAAATAGATGACCAACACCCGTACCATGCAATGCAGAGATAAAGTGGATACGAGCAAAATCGACAAAGCCTAAACGGCGATCGAGCTCTTTCTTGACACGTTCTTTGACGTCGTTATCGAGCCCATCCCACTTATTGACTGCAAGCACTATTGAACGTCCGGCGTTTAGTGCAAAACCTAGCAGGCTAAGATCTTGATCTGAGATATTCTCACGAGCGTCAATGACTAACAGAACAACGTTTGCATCTTCAACGGCTTTTAAGGTTTTGACGACCGAGAATTTTTCAACCGTTTCGTTAATGCGAGTACGACGACGCACGCCAGCAGTATCAATCAATACATACTCGCGCTCATCACGCATCATCGGGATGTAGATGGAGTCTCGCGTCGTTCCGGGCATGTCGTAAACCACAACACGCTCTTCACCGAGAATGCGGTTGGTGAGTGTCGATTTACCGACATTCGGACGGCCAATGATCGCCAGTTTTATCGGCTGATCTTGCAGACGTTTGTATTCAGCTTCGGCTTCTTCTTCGGTGTAATCTAACTTTTCTTCTTCGGCATCTTCAAAGTCGGTTAGATCTTCGATTTCGCCTTCAGCCTGCTCGATCATTTCTTCAGCAAGTGGATTCAAAGCTCGGTCGATAAGGATCCCAACACCACGGCCATGAGCGGCAGCAATTTGGTACATTTGATCGACGCCCAATTGCCAAAACTCAGCACTTGCAGCATCAGCGTCAATGCCATCCACTTTATTCACGACTAAAATAGCGCGCTTTTCAATCTTACGCAGATGTTGGGCGATCACTTCATCAGCCGCCGTTAAACCAGCGCGACCATCAACCATAAATAGCACAACATCAGCTTCATCAATCGCGGCCAATGACTGTTGAGCCATTTTCGTTTCTACACCCTCTTCACTACCATCAATACCGCCAGTATCGATAACAATGAAGTCGTGCTCACCCAATTTAGCTTGGCCATATTTACGGTCACGCGTTAAACCGGGGAAATCCGCCACCAACGCATCGCGAGTGCGAGTTAATCGGTTAAACAACGTAGATTTACCGACATTGGGACGCCCAACAAGAGCAACAACAGGAACCATACTAACCTCTACAATATTTTCTCTTATGTAGTTATAGGTAAACACTTGCTAGCAAGCATTAAATTTTTACCTATAACCACATCTATTTATTCAATAAAACGGCCCCTAACTGTTACCAGCCAGGAGCCGAATGTGAATTATATCACGATTTATTTTTTAATCGTCAGTTTCTTTACATTGCCATTACGGGTCATGCTGACATAACCATCATCGACAGCGAGAGGACTCACCGCAAAACCGCTCTTATCAACCAATTGTTGGGCAACGAATTCGCCACTACTGCGATCAATCCAATGTAGATACCCTTCACTGTCACCTAGCACAAGGTAGCCATTGATAATCGCTGGTGCAGTTAGCAAACGGTGTTCAAGCTGTTTGTTGCTCCAAAGTTCGGTACCGCTTCTTGTATCCACAGCCACCACATGATCTTTGTCGGTCACCACAAATAATCGGCCACCATCGCTAGCCATGTCTGTTGCTGAAGAGTAATTCCGCTTCCAAGCTGGTTTGCCCGAACGCAGATCAATGGCGATCAACTGGCCATTAAAACCAACCGCATACAGCATGCCGCCAATCACGATAGGTGAGGCATCAACATCGACTAGACGGTCAATTTCAGTGGCACCTTTAGGCATGCCAATCGGTTGTTGCCAAATCAACTGACCACGCTCAACGATAGCGGCAGCAAGACGGCCACCTGAGGTTCCCCAAAAAACACCGCCCGATACCGCAACAGGTTTGCTGTCACCTCTCAACGTTAAATTAGGAACTTCAGTACTGATGGTCCATTTTTGCTCACCCGTCGCTTGGTCTAAACTCACCAAAGTGCCACGACTGGTATTAACAATGATCATGTTCGCATCTGCAGCCGGAGCTGCTAGCACTTCACCGTCGACTTTAACTTGCCATACAAGCTCGCCTGTAGCTTCATTAAGCGCAGTGACTAAACCGTTTTCACTACCAATGTAAATTTGGCTATAGGCCGCCGCTATACCGCCGGATAAACGCATGGTGCCATCTTGTTCAAGATCGGTTTGCCACAGCTCTTTACCCGTTTTAGGGTTCAAGGCTTTCACCAAACCATCACGGCTAGCAATAAATACTTTGTCGTAAGCGTATTCTGGAGATAACTTTGAGAAGTAATGCCCTACGCCATCACCAATCGATGTGCTCCACTGAGTTGTAGGCGTAAATTCACTGGTTACCATTGGCACAGGAGCCATGATAATGGTGTCTTCTTCACTAGCACACCCTGCAAGTGCTCCAAGCACAACGGCAGAAACGAGCACTTTGTTGAACAACTTTTTCATCAACTTGTGCCCTTATTTGGCAAGATCGTCCAGTTTCATCTGTAGCGTTTGGCTTGCATCGTCAGCTTGTTGTGCTTCCGTGTATGCCGCATAAGCCGCGTCCGTGTCGCCTTTACGCAGTGAGATATCACCACGCAGTTCCGCAATGCGTCCCGCCCACCCTTTCTCTGTGATGGTCGTAAGATCAGCTAAGGCGGCATCAAACTGGCCTTGTTCCGCTTTAATACGGGCCACGCGATAGGTCGCTAACGGTAGAATAGCATCATCTTTGGTGTTTGCTTTTGCCCATTCAAGCTGCGCTAAAGCTTCATCAATTTGACCCGCTTCTACTTGAACTTTTGCAAGTTGTAGTGCGGCTAAGACGGCATATTCTGTACCTTTATTACTATCAATAAAGCTCTCAACAACCATCTCTGCTTCTGCGCCTTTTGCAGCTAACTGAGTTACCGCTTTGCTATAACTTTCAGAAGCGGCTTCTTGCGCAGCAATAACGCTATCTTGGTAGTAACGCCAACCAAACAAGCCACCAAGGCCAATTACAGCACCAAAGATCACGGCTTTACCGTTCTCTTTCCACCAATCTTTTATCGCTTCAACTTGTTGTTCTTCAGTATCGTAGAGTTCCACTTCCTGTCCTCTTTAATAGATGTCTCAAATGCGCTTGCTTACACAAGATGCGTCAGTTTGCTCGCGACTTCAGTTTGAGAAATCGTAATTTGTTCACCACCGATAAGATCTTTGAGAACTACTGTGCTTTCTGCGACTTCATCTTCGCCTAATACCAAAGCCACCGCAGCGCCCACTTTATCAGCACGTTTAAATTGTTTTTTGAAGTTACCACCACCAAAATGGTTCATAACACGCAGCCCCGGAACCTGTTCACGCAGCTGCTCAGCAAGTTTCATTGCTGCCATCATAGTGCCTTCACCCGCACTGACCATGTACACATCGACACTGCGACGCACGTCGGTCAGTTCCAGAGTTTCCATCATCAGCACTAAGCGCTCTAACCCCATGGCAAAACCCACTGCCGGTGTCGCTTTGCCACCCAGTTGTTCTACCAAGCCATCATAACGTCCACCGCCACAAACCGTACCCTGAGCACCTAAGCTTTCGGTGATCCACTCAAATACGGTGCGGTTGTAGTAGTCTAGGCCGCGCACCAAGCGCTCGTTAACTTGGTATTCGATACCCGCAGCAGTAAGAAGTTCACATAAGCCTGCAAAATGTTGCTTGGATTCTTCATCTAGATACTCAGACAATTTGGGTGCGTCACCTAAAATCGCTTGAATATCTGGATTTTTAGTATCGAGTACACGCAGTGGGTTGGTGTACATACGACGTTTGGCATCTTCATCCAACACCTCTTGATGCTGCTCTAAATAGTCAATCAAAGCGGTGCGGTAATTGGCACGCGCTTCAAGAGAGCCAATTGAGTTCAGTTCCAAACGAACATGTTTGTCGATGCCCAATTCACGCCACAAACGCGCGGTCATCATAATCAGCTCGGCATCAACATCAGGACCATCCAGGCCAAACACTTCAACCCCACATTGGTGGAATTGACGGTAGCGCCCTTTTTGCGGACGTTCATGACGGAACATCGGCCCCATGTACCATAAACGTTGCTCTTGGTTGTAGAGCAAACCATTTTCGATACCAGAACGGACACAACCTGCGGTACCCTCTGGGCGAAGCGATAAACTGTCACCATTGCGATCTTCAAAAGAATACATCTCTTTTTCAACCACATCGGTCACTTCACCGATCGCACGGCTAAATAGATGTGTCATCTCAACGATAGGCATACGTACTTCATTGTAGCCATATGCACTAATCACGTTTTTCACTGTGCCTTCCACTTTTTGCCAAAGTGGAGACTGAGTTGGGAGGCAGTCGTTCATGCCTCGAATTGCTTGAATTGTTTTTGCCACAATACTTACCGTAAGGTCGTTGAGATTAATTTTGTTCGATTTGAGTCACGTTGATTCGGTTCTTCTCATCGAGAATAGAGGCCTTCGCGCGAATTTTCGCTTCGAGTTGGCTGACCAGATCATCGTTATCAAAACGCTCTTTCTGGCGGACGCCGTCTTCGTAGAATGCACTTTTCTTGTTGCTGCCAGCCAAACCAAGATGAGAAGCTTCAGCTTCACCTGGGCCATTAACCACGCAACCGATGATCGAGACATCCATAGGTGTCAAAATATCTTCCAAACGTTGCTCTAACGCATTGACTGTGGCGATCACATCAAACTCTTGACGTGAGCAGCTTGGACAAGCGATGAAGTTAATGCCTCGCGAGCGAATACGCAGCGATTTAAGAATATCAAAGCCGACTTTGATCTCTTCGATCGGATCCGCAGCCAGTGAAATACGCAGCGTATCACCGATGCCTTCGGCAAGCAGCATACCTAAGCCCACTGCCGATTTAACTGCACCGGCTCTTGCGCCTCCTGCTTCCGTAATACCAAGATGCAGAGGTTGGGCAATCTGTTTAGCCAGTAAACGGTAGGAATCAACGGCGAGAAAAACATCCGATGCTTTAACGCTGACTTTGAATTGATCAAAGTTGAGTCTTTCAAGAATATCGACATGACGCATCGCTGACTCGACTAAAGCGGCCGGTGTTGGCTCACCATATTTCATTTGGATCTCTTTTTCGAGCGACCCACCATTCACGCCAATCCGAATGGGTATGTTCTTGTCACGTGCGCAATCGACCACGGCGCGAATACGTTCTTCGTTGCCAATGTTACCAGGGTTGATACGCAAGCAATCAACGCCATATTCGGCGACTTTCAACGCAATGCGGTAATCAAAATGGATGTCAGCCACCAGCGGGATGGATACTTGCTGCTTGATCAACTTGAACGCTTCTGCCGCGTCCATTGTCGGTACAGAAACTCGTACGATATCAGCCCCGACTTTTTCTAACGCTTTAATTTGAGCGACCGTTGCCGCAACATCGGTAGTGCGCGTGTTGGTCATAGATTGAACAGCAATAGGAGCACCATCACCGATGGGCACATTACCGACATAAATACGCGTCGATGAACGACGCTTAATTGGAGATTCGTGTTGCATAGTATTTTCTAAGGTAAGGTGAATCGAGCGACTTTACCGGAAGTATACCCAGAAAGGTCTACAGGTTCACTTGCAAATGTCATTGAAACGCTTTCAGGCGCGCCAAGAATGATTTGAAACGGAGCTTCACCTTGCAAGGTTACGGTTTGCCCTGATTTTTTAATCCCAGTGGAAAGGGTTTTGCCTGCTGCATCTTTCACCTGAATCCAACAATCTGCGCTGAATGTGAGCGTTAGAGGAGCGTATGGATTCGTTGCATCCTGCGGCGTCTTATCCAATACAGGATCGTCGCTCGCACTCAGGTCGGCTTCGGCTGTATCATCTTCAGGTGAAGGGATAAGTTCTGCAGCCTGAGTGTTGATTTCTACAGGGATATCCACCGCTTCTGCTTCTACTTGAGATTCGTCAACCGTAGGCACTAATTCAGGAACGGTCGTGAAATCCTCATCTCGCAAACGCTCAACCGATGTCGACGTGATTGATGGTGCACTCTCAACCACAACATTCTCTTGTTCTTGGTTTTGCCACCACCATAATGAGGAAATACCAATAATGATGGCAAAAATACCCCATGTCAGCGTCATAATACGGCTATCGTGTTTCTCTCGCTTGGTTTTCTTCGAAAAACTTTGCATCGGTTGCTCAGCGACAACCGTAGGATAGCAATCATCAAAGGAAGCTAAAATAACTGACTCTTTGATCCCGACGGCCTTCGCATAGGAACGTAAATAACCGCGAGTAAACGTCGCCACTTGGTCCGAGGCGAAGTTATTCTCTTCTAAACTCTGAATGATAGAGAGACGTAACCGCAACCTATCGGCAACTTGCTTTTGCGTTAATCCCAACGCTTCACGCTTTGCCTTTAATAAAGTACCGGGTTGCACCGTGTCTGTTTTTACATCTGCAATAATCTGTTCTTGTTCAGTAGTCATCCGTTTTGTACATCTCATTATGTTATGGCTCGAATGGCACCGTCATCACTTTTATTGTTATTAGTTCGTAGTAATAAAATGGTGCATTCCAACACGGTGAAAAATTTGCATTCATTGATGCAGGCGACAGTTCAAATTTAACATTACGTCAGTTAGCAATTCTAATGGATATTTGACGTTAAACAACATGGCTTTAGGAAAGAAATTACAGCTAGGTCAATATTTTTCATAAAATTGACGTCAAAATCGCGGAAAATTATTTCAAATGGTAAAAATGCACAAAGCCAGAGGAATCTCTGGCTTTGCTTTATCATCCGATTTAGACCGATTTGACAGGAATGACATCGCCACCCATTTGTTTCATTTTGGTCCGTTTGGTTCTATCAATCACATCACCGACTAGCTGTCCACAAGCGGCATCAATATCATCTCCACGAGTTTTACGCACCGTCACTGTGTGTTCATACTGCATCAGTGTTTTTTGAAAACGGTCAATACGTGAATTACTCGGTTTTTTATAAGGTGAACCGGGATAAGGGTTAAATGGGATCAGGTTAATTTTGCACGGCGTGCCTTTCATCAACTTAGCCAATTCGTGCGCGTGGTCCATATCGTCATTGACGTGATCCAGCAACACATATTCCACCGTAACCTTGCCACGGTTAGCGTTTGAAGTGGCGATATAACGACGCACTGAGGCCAAGAAATCTTGAATATCCCAGCGATCATTGATCGGCATAATTTCGCTGCGTAATTTGTCATTGGGTGCATGCAATGAAATCGCTAATGCAACATCGATTTGCCCTGTCATTTGATCAAGACCAGAAACCACGCCCGAAGTGGACACGGTGACACGACGTTTTGACAAGCCAAAACCTAAATCATCCAGCATGATCTCTAACGCTGGGATCAAGTTTTTCATGTTGAGCAGAGGCTCACCCATCCCCATCATTACTACGTTAGTAATCGGACGACGACCCGTCTCTTTCTCAAGGCCAATTTCTCTCGCTGCGCGCCAAACTTGCCCGATAATTTCAGACACTTTGAGGTTACGGTTAAAACCTTGCTGAGCCGTTGAACAGAATTTGCATTCCAGAGCACAGCCAACTTGGGAAGAGACGCACAAAGTCGCTCGGTCTTCCTCTGGGATGTAAACCGTTTCAACATCTTGATCGCCAACACGCATCGCCCATTTAATCGTACCATCAGACGAGTGTTGTGCTTGTGAAACGATCGGCGCGCGAATTTCACAGCGTTGTTGCAGTTGTTCACGCAGTTTCTTGTTGATATTGGTCATTTGTTCGAAGTCATCACAACCAAAATGGTAGATCCACTTCATGACCTGATCAGCGCGGAACGCTTTTTCACTGAGCTCTTCAGCAAAAAATTTACGCAGACCTTGGCGATCAAAATCAAGCAGATTGACTTTTTCAATAGTCATGTGGCCTCTCAACGACGGAAACAATAAATAAGGGCGCGAATTGTACAGCCTTTATGCAGTAACAACAAGGGTTGTACAACCCTTCAATTACTAAGTCATTCAATGCTTGGCGGATTGTTTTTACTCTGCAGCTCCCAATCATACGAGTATAAAAAAGCCTCACAACGTGAGGCCTTAATCGAAAGAATTTGGGATAGAAAACGCCAAGATTAACGAGAGAAAATCTCTGATTCAGGGAAGAAAAAAGCGATTTCACGTGCCGCCGATTCAGGACTATCACTGCCATGAACTGAGTTATGGCGCATGCTTAATGCGTAATCAGCACGAATGGTTCCACATGCCGCTTCTTCTGGGTTAGTTTTACCCATTAATTCGCGGTAACGAGCAATAGCATCTTCACCTTCAAGCACTTGAGCCATGATCGGCCCTGAGGTCATAAATTCTTTTAGTGCTGGAAAAAACGCTTTGCCTTCATGCTCAGCATAAAAGCCGCTCGCTTGCTCTTCGTTCAAATGTACCATTTTCGCGGCGATAATACGCAAACCTGATTTTTCGATACGGTGATAGATTTCACCAATCAAGTTACGTTCTACCGCATCGGGTTTAATGATAGAAAATGTTCTTTCTAGAGCCATAAGGTTATCCTTTTTCTTTTGTTTTTTTAGTTATAGTGAACCGCCCAAAACAGAGAGTTGAGCGGTTTTTCATTATTGAGCTTGGTCGGTCAAAATGCGTGCTAATGTACGCACCCCCATTGCCGTTGCACCTGCGGCCCATTTATCGCTTGCTGATTTTCGGTAAGTACCAGCGCAGTCAAAGTGCAGCCACCCTTTTTTGTAATCTTCAACAAAGTAAGAGAGGAAGGCCGCTGCGGTACTTGCTCCCGGTGAATAATCACCTGAGCTGATGTTAGAGAGATCCGCAAAGCTTGAAGGTAACATAGAGCGATGAAACTCAGCCAAAGGCAGAGGCCATAAGCCTTCTTTCTCTTGGTGAGCTGCCACCAATGCCTGCTGGGATAAGCTCTCATCAAAGCTGAGTAGTGCATGGTAATCATTGCCGAGTGCATTTTTGGCGGCACCCGTTAATGTCGCGCAATCAATAATAAGCTGTGGTTTTTGCTCGTTGGCATAAATCAAGCCATCGGCCAACACTAGGCGGCCTTCTGCATCAGTGTTCATTATTTCAACTGTGGTGCCGTTTTTATAAGTGATGATATCACCCAGTTTCAAGGCGCGTCCGGAAACCATATTTTCTGCACAACACAAAATGAGTTTCACACGTTTATTAAAACCACGCATGATAGCCAAACCAAGACCACCGGTGATCGTTGCTGCGCCCCCCATATCTGCTTTCATCGCCGACATAAAGTTGGACGTTTTTAAACTGTAACCACCAGAATCAAAAGTAATGCCTTTGCCAATTAAGCAAGCAAAAACAGGAGCACTTTCTTTTCCTGTCGGATTGTAATCGAGTTGCAGCATGGCTGACGTACGCTCGGAGCCGCGACCAACCGCATAAATACCTTCCCAACCTTCGGTGAGTAGATCTTTATCTTTGACAATACGGTAGCTGACATGCTCAGGGGCTAGCGATTTGATGAACTCAGCCGCCATGGTCGCTAACTGACGCGGAGCGACTTCTTCGGCGCTTTTATTGATGATATCGCGCGTCCATTCCGTCGCTTTAATACGATATTCTAACTCGGCTTGATCTGACTCACTCAGTGGTTGCCATTCTAGTGTGTTGAGTTTTTTCGCTTCACGATAACCTTGGTAGAAAGCCCAAATATTTTCTAAGTGCCAACCGTCACCTTGTAGGCTGATAGCTCTGATAGCTTGCCCATCAAGCTTACGTGCCGCGCGCTGAACCGCGCTGAGTTCATGCTCACTCTCAATAGCATGAATTGTGGCACCATTTTCTGAAAACGAAACAATCGCCTTTTCTCCCCACTGAGGCTGGGCAGCTTGTTGGCTGATAAATACGGACATCTTTGTAGACATGGTTTCTCCTTGCCTGAATATGGCCTCACCTGTGCCATTACGATTAAATAACCAAGGGATGTTAGCATTTTGTAGGGTCAAAATGTCAACTTGATAAAAAAACGGACCATTCGGTCCGCTCTTTTTAGTTAAAATTGTTAACTCTGTGATGTTTTACTGAATAACCATAATGTTAGCAATAGTCTTAGTC
>NZ_CAWNIB010000024.1:0-10654 GCF_963874405.1 Vibrio sp. V08_P9A1T1 | reverse complement strand
GTCAAGAACCATCAAGATCAGAGTTAAGGTTGTCGAGCGGGAAATAAAAAACGCAGCGAAAGGCTGCGTTTGTGGGGTGAAAGCGCCTTAATTCATTGGCCTCTTTCAATCGATTTTAGTGGGGGGTTATTGGGTAAGGTCAATCTTGTAAACCGCAAAACCAACCTCATCGTTTTCCACCAAAGTCATTGGGTATTGGCCTTTCTCTTTGATGAACTGTGCTGCTTTCTCGCTTGGAGAGGTTTCAAAACGAACATCTAACGCGGTATTAGTTTTAATCGGAGCAAACGACCAGTTGTTATCAGCACTTGGCGTAACTTGACCTTTTTCTTTACTCACGCGCGAAATGTAGTTGGCAACGGCCGTGCGGTTTTCGTCGGGTGAGTCAAAGGCAACAAATTGTGCGCCCGTGCCTGCAAATTTATTGCTGTAAGCGCGGTAGTTATTGGTGGCGACAATAAAGGTCTGTTTTACATCGATAGGTTTACCTTGATAAGTTAAGCCTACAATGCGCTCAGCATCTTTATTCGCCACTTTACAATCACCATCGTATTTGGCGGGTTGAGTCACATCGATTTGGTAATTCACCCCATCCATCACATCAAAGTTATACGTGCGGAAATCAGCCCAATTGATCAAGGATTGTGGTTGAGTGCTGTGCGGATCAATCTGATTAAACTGCCCCGCGCTGCATTCCAACCATTCCTTCACTTCTTTACCCGTCATTTTCAGCGCGACTAATGTATTAGGGTAAAGATAGAGATCTGCTGCGTTACGAAATGTCAGTTGGCCAGCTTCGACTTCGGTGAAACCGGCAGGATCATCTTTACGGCCACCAACTTTGAAAGGGGCTGCGGCCGATAACACCGGCAAACCATCAAGATCTGGGTCGCCTTGAATAAAGCGTTCCACATAATCTTTTTGTGCAAGGTTAACGATTTGCACGGTTGGGTCATCTTGTACCAAGGCTAAAAAGCTGTACATCACATCATTCGCTTGGCCAATCGGTTGATTCACGAAATCTCGAGTGCCTTTATGGTCCGACTCTAAGGCTTTCACTATGCCTGTATCGGCTGCTGCCAATGATTTCTTATTGGCTTTATCGAAGATTGGGCGAGCTTGGGATTGACCATTCACGACTGACCATTGGCCATCTTTGCTTTGCAAAGTCAGATCCATCACACCAACATGGCTACCCCAGCGCCCCGGCATGACAGCGGTTACGCCATTAATGGTGCCTTTAGTTACATCTGCTCCTGGCAGTTTGGCAAAATCTTGGCTAGGGAATACAGCGTGAGAGTGACCAAAAGCAATCGCGTCAATGCCTTCTACTTGGGTGAGGTAGTAAACCGAGTTTTCTGCACCAACGGAATATGGGTTAGCTGAGACACCAGAGTGCGGGATTGCCACGATCACATCGGCACCCTCTTTTTTCATCTGCGGGATCAGCTCCTCGGCTGTTTGCTTGATGTCTTTGGCAAACACTTTGCCATCAAGGTTTTTCTTATCCCACACCATGATTTGTGGTGGGACAAAACCAATGTAACCCACTTTAATTTGGTGCTCTTTGCCATCGGTATCTTTGAACGTGTGCGTTTTAATGAGGTAGGGATTGAAGAGGTGTTTGCCCGTTTGTTGGTCATAGACGTTGGCATTGACATACGGGAATGCGGCGTCGTTAATACTCTCCTTTAAAAAGGACAAACCGTAGTTAAATTCATGGTTACCAATGTTACCCACATCGTAGCCGAGCTGATTCATCGCTTTGTAAACTGGGTGAACCTCACCAACCTTAATGCCTTTGGCGGCCATATAGTCACCCATTGGGCTACCTTGGAGCAAATCACCGTTATCGACCAAAATGCTGTTTTCGACTTCGCTGCGAGCTTGCTTCACTAACGTCGCCGCACGGGATAAACCAATCTGGTTCGATGGCTTGTCTTTGTAGTAATCGTAATCCATCACATTGGTGTGAATATCGGTCGTTTCGACTATACGCAGTTTAATGGTGTCCGCCATTGCTGGGCCAGCCATTGCTAACATACCGCTCAAAATCGCGATGGAGAGAGGTTTCACTGCCACTTTCATTGTGTACTCCAGTTCGGGGTAGGGAACAAATAACTCGTCTAATGTAACAAAATCTTATGAAACGATGATTTCAATGAATATCAATTTGTGATGTTACGCGTTAACTCACCGGCATTCTGTCGACAAGATCTCATCATTGATTGGCTTTTAATCAGAGAGATAGTCACTTCTTATTCGGAATTATCCATTCCCTTATCAGCTTTTGATATAAAAAATGAAATTTTAGAATTACAGGTAATATGAAGAGCCCGCCATAATGCATCCATGAATTAAGTTATGGATAACAACAATGAGTACGACGGAAACCATTTCTCAGTTGCCAATCAAAGGGCCGCGCTTAGTTGCGGTCAACAATGATGCTTTGGCAAGTAGCGCTCCATCGTACGTCAAAAGCCAATTGATCTGCGGTGAAGTGGCTTTGATTGGTGCAGGGCCGGGCGACCCAGAACTGCTGACGCTCAAAGCGTTGAGCTTTCTACAACAAGCCGACGTGGTGTTGTACGACTACCTAGTGTCTGATGAAATTATGGCGCTGGTGCCAAGCGATACCATCTTAGTCTGCGTGGGTAAGCGCGCTGGACACCACAGTGTTCCTCAAGAAAAAACCAATCAATTGCTGATCGATTTTGCGCAGCAAGGTTACAAAGTCGTGCGTATTAAAGGCGGCGATCCGTTTATGTTTGGCCGCGGTGGTGAAGAGTTGGAAGTGCTGTTTGATGCGGGAGTGAAATTTCAGGTGATCCCCGGTATTACAGCGGCGGCAGGCGCAACAGCCTATGCGGGTATTCCACTGACTCATCGTGATTATGCGCAATCCGCTCTGTTTGTCACCGGTCACCTTAAAGCGGAAAACGATGACATGGATTGGTCAACACTGGCACGTGGTAATCAAACCTTAGTCATTTACATGGGCTTGATGAAGTCGAGTTATATCCAGCAGCAGTTGATTGAACATGGACGCCAAGCCAACACACCAATCGCGATTATTGAACGCGGTACTCAGCGTTCGCAAAAAGTCTTCAAAGGGCAGCTCAGTGACTTATCACAACTGGCGGCGCGGGCGCAGGCTCCGGCCTTGATTGTGGTGGGCGAAGTGGTGGCGCTGTCGGAAAAACTGCATTGGTTTGGTGAACAACCCGCGCAGCAAAACCAAGTGAATTACGCCTGATTGCAAGGCAAGCCAGTTATTCCCAACTCAATACTCAAACCAATTTCTCATTGCACAAGGCTCGCAATGCGAGCGAAAAGGAAGCATGCAGATGGATCAACAACGCTTAACCCATTTACAACAGCTCGAAGCCGAAAGTATTCATATTTTACGTGAAGTGGCCGCTGAATTTGATAACCCAGTAATGATGTATTCGATTGGTAAAGACTCTTCGGTGATGCTGCATTTAGCGCGCAAGGCTTTTTATCCGGGGAAAATTCCCTTCCCACTACTGCATGTGGACACCGATTGGAAATTTCGTGAAATGATCGAATTTCGTGATCGTATGGCGCACAAGTATGGTTTTGAGCTTTTGGTACACAAAAACCCAGAAGGGATCGCGATGGGGATCAGCCCTTTTGAGCATGGATCTTCAAAGCATACTGACATCATGAAAACCCAAGGTTTAAAACAAGCGTTGAACCAATATGGTTTTGATGCTGCTTTTGGTGGTGCGCGTCGTGATGAAGAGAAATCACGCGCGAAAGAGCGTGTTTATTCTTTTCGTGACAAGAACCACACGTGGGATCCGAAGAACCAGCGTCCGGAGCTATGGAAAACCTACAACGGCCAAATCAATAAAGGTGAGAGCATTCGTGTTTTCCCATTGTCGAACTGGACTGAATTGGATATTTGGCAATACATCTATTTGGAAAACATCGAGATCGTACCGCTGTATTTATCGGACATTCGTCCGGTTGTCGAACGCGATGGGATGCTGATCATGGTTGATGATGAGCGGATGAAGCTGCAACCTGGAGAAGAAGTTCAGCACAAGAGTGTGCGTTTTCGCACGTTAGGTTGTTATCCACTTACTGGCGCAATTGAATCAGAGGCCAGTACGCTAACGGGCATCATTGAAGAGATGCTGGTGGCCACTTCCAGTGAACGACAAGGCCGCGCGATCGACCACGATCAATCAGGATCGATGGAATTGAAAAAACGCCAAGGTTATTTCTAAGCCTCTAAGGAAAGATTATGAATAGTGCAGTTCAGGCTCAGCTTTCTGAGATCGGTATTGAAGCTTATCTCACGCAACACCAGCACAAATCGTTACTGAGATTTCTGACTTGTGGCTCAGTTGATGATGGAAAAAGTACCTTGATTGGTCGTTTGCTTCATGACACAAAACAGATTTATGAAGATCAACTGGCCGCCGTCCATTCCGATAGCCAGCGTGTTGGCACGACGGGCGAGCGCCCCGATTTAGCTCTGTTAGTTGATGGCCTGCAAGCGGAACGTGAGCAAGGGATCACCATTGACGTGGCGTATCGCTATTTCTCTACTCAAAAACGCAAATTCATTATTGCCGATACTCCGGGGCATGAGCAGTACACGCGCAATATGGCGACGGGTGCATCCACTTGCGATCTCGCGGTGATTTTGATCGATGCCCGTAAAGGCATTTTGGATCAAACGCGTCGCCACTCATTCATTGCCAATCTGTTAGGTTTGAAGCATTTTGTGGTGGCGGTGAATAAGATGGATCTGGTCGATTATTCACAAGATCGTTTTGAGCAGATCCGTCAAGACTACGTGGAATTTTCAAAGCATCTGCAAGGTGATACTGATATTCAGATCATCCCGCTTTCTGCTCTGGAAGGGGACAACGTGGTCGAAGCAAGTCAACATATGCGTTGGTATCAAGGCCCATCACTGCTGGAGCTGCTTGAAACGGTGGACGTAGATCAGCAAAAAGGAGCCGGTGAGTTTCGTTTTCCAGTGCAGTATGTGAACCGACCGAATCTCGATTTTCGCGGTTTTGCTGGCACGATTGCAGCGGGCAGCATCAGCGTTGGAGATGCAATCACTGCACTTCCGTCCGGAAAAACATCCACCGTGGCACGTATTGTTACTTTCGATGGAGATTTGCCGCAAGCGCAAGCAGGCCAAGCGGTGACGTTAACGCTCAGCGATGAAATTGACATCAGCCGCGGTGATCTTATTGTGCTGCAAGGAGCGCAGGTTGAATCAACTAACCATCTATTAGCCGATGTGGTCTGGATGACAGAACAACCACTCAAAGCCGGGCGTGAATACAACATCAAAATTGCGGGTAAGAAAACCGTCGGTCAGTTGCAAGCGGTGCGTCACCAGTACGATATTAATAATTTATCGACTTATCACAGTGAAGAGTTGCCGCTCAATGGCATTGGCTTGTGTGAATGGTCGCTAACAGAGTCGATCGCGCTGGATAAATACTTAGACAGTGCCAATACTGGTGGTTTTATCATCATCGATCGCCTGACGAATGTGACGGTGGGGGCGGGTTTGGTTCGAGATAGTTTGCAAAACATCGCTCATGCTCAAAGTGTCCATTCTGCGTTTGAAGTTGAATTGAATACCTTGATCCGCAAGCACTTCCCACACTGGGAAGCCAAAGATCTTCGTCAGTTATTCAAGGCTTAACTGTGGTGATTCGGTGGGAGGGATTGCCGCTTATAGCGTCCCTCTATTGGCTAGTTTGAGGCAACAAAGGATTGAGTAATGAGTACGAATTTGGCCAATAAAGATGAAAATGTTGTCTGGCATCAGCATACGGTGGATAAGTCGTTCCGCGCCAACTTAAAACAACAGCAGCCAGCAGTATTGTGGTTTACGGGGCTGTCAGGGGCGGGAAAATCAACCATTGCTGGTGCGTTGGAACAGCGTTTAGCTCAACTCGGGTATCACACCTATTTACTCGATGGGGATAATGTACGCCACGGCTTGTGCAGCGACCTTGGGTTCTCAGAGCAAGATCGGCGAGAAAATATTCGCCGTATTGGTGAACTCGCGAAGCTGATGGCCGATGCTGGGTTAATCGTGTTATCAGCATTCATTTCACCGCATCGTGCTGAGCGTCAATTAGTGCGCGATATGCTGCCACAAGGTGAATTCATCGAAGTGTTTGTCAATACCAAGTTGGACGTGTGCGAGCAGCGCGACCCGAAGGGGCTGTATAAAAAAGCGCGCGCTGGTGAAATCAGTAATTTTACGGGCATTGACTCTGAGTATGAGTCGCCGCAAAACCCTGAGATCGATCTTGCGGCTGGCGAAAAAAACATTGATGAGCTGGTGGAAATTTGCCTAACAGCGCTGCAAGTACAAGCGATTATCGCCTAATGTAGAAGAGGGCTCATCAGCTTGAGCCCTTTATTTTTTTTGAGGCTAGACGGCGTGATGAAAAGAGCTGCTGGCAACTTCGGTGTGGACAGTGAATTTCTGGCTAAGCACCGCCAACATCTGATCGTAGTACTGCATATTCGGTTTATTACCCAGTAGCTTACACAGCTCATTGCCAGTGGGACTGAAACGGTAATAGAGCAGCCTTACCCCTTTACTCATCGATTGCAGTGACAGATTCTTGCCTTGATAGGTCAACAGCAGTGCCGGTTCAAGTTCAATTTCTCCAGATTCCAGTTCAGTGGCATGCAGTAAGCCAAGCTCGATCAGTACCAACAGGCTCGAATAGGGTAATTGGAAACTACCCATATTGATGACAAATGTGCTGATGCGTTTTCCTAAACTAAAAATACCGTTAGTAGCACGAATGCCGACCAACAGCTTGCGGCTGTTATCGCTACCAAAACAGCAGGCTAACGCTGAGGCTTTTTGGAGTATCTGCGCTTCTTTTGGTGTCATGTCTTGTAATACTTGCAGCGCTTTCATTGAGGTTGAACCGGGGTTGGTCACCTCGCGTTTGAGTACTTGCGCCCAAAGTCGCTGCATCGAAGAGTTGTGGATGTCTTGCGCCATATCGAAAAAGCGGTGTAACCAATCTTGATCAGGCTCTCCCGCGGTCTCATTTTTACAAGAGATATGCGCCAGTTTGACGATCTGCTCTAGGTTTTTTTGTCGCTGTTCTTTACGTTGCTGTTCTCTAAATAAGGCGCGATCAAGCGAGGTTTTTTCTGGCGGATCCGTTTGTAGCAGCGCATCTAAGCCGTGATATTGAGCAATATTCAAAATGCGACTACCACTGTCTTTGATATAGCTCGATTTTTTTTCGTGGCTTTGACCTGAGTTGGCTTGATGTTCAATCACTACAGGGTTGTTGGTATCTGCCATTTTATGTCCGCTTCAATCACCCATTTCATTCATGGATTAAAATGTAACGTGTAACGCATTTTCCATCTAGGAAAAACATTCGTTCTAGATCATAAATTTGCGCTATCCCTAATGATAATAACTTGTTAAAATTGTTATCGGAATTTGTGGGGCGCTTATGAAGTGTTGGAAAGAAAATAGACTGAAAAAGCACCTATCGATTACTTTACTATTGTTGATATATGTCGCTTTGCTAGCGTATTTATCTAAATATATCGTTTAGTTTAGATGAATCAATAGGTTGCTATTTTGTTAACTACATGTCGTCGTATTCTTCGATCGCAGTGCCTTCGATTACATACGCTGTTTCGGCCAGATCGTGGCTAACACTTTCGGTTTTCAGTGTCCCAATCAGATAAATTACATCCCAGAGCTGCTGGATTGGAGCACCTTGCGGATATTTCACATAAATAATTTGGTTTGGTGGCGGTGGCGGCACGTGAATGCATGCGCCAAAGTAGGGCACCAGTAGAAACTCAGTAACGTTATTGGCGTCACCTTCCAGTGGGATCACAAAGCCGGGTATTTTGACCACGCTGCCATTGAGCTCTTTTCTAACCCCGCCGATTTTTGATTGTGCAGCCGTCATTTCGCCATCATGGTTCAATGCTGGCATGCCATCGGCGTTGAATTGGTTACGTTCGTTCTCCGGGATCAGATCGATCCAATCGAGCGTCAGTACTTGTTCATTACTCTGTGCGTACATCGGTAACAAGCCTGATAGCAGCAGCGTGCTGATAAGCAGTAGTTTTTTCATCGTTAAGTCCTAAATTCGAATGGTCATTCCATCGCTAAGTGATTGTCTATAGGCGCGTAGAGCCGGGATAACACCAATAATAATGCCAGCCAGCTGTACATAAGCTAATAATTGCCACTCATAGCCGCTTAAGGTGCTGAGTGTGATTTGAATGCCATAATGCTGCGCAATAAAAGGTTGCGCCAGTGCGAGCAGTGAATATAACCCCGCTAATCCAACGCAGATGCCAATGAAGGTCAGCGTCGTCGCTTCGCTGATAAGCAGAGCAAAAATATGTTTAGGTTGTGCACCCATGGCGCGCAGAATCGCCATTTCACGGCGTCTTTCCTGCAAGCTTGTCAGTAAGCTGCTGAGCATACCAAGTAACCCTGCCGCCACCACAAAGACCGACACCGCCATTAAAGCTTGTTCTGCTATCGACATCATACCCCACAGTTCTTGCAGAGCGACGCCGGGCATAATGGCGCTCAAGGGTTCTTGGCGATAGTTATTGATTTCACGTTGCAGTGCAAAGGTTTGAATTCTCGATTTTAGACCGATCAACATGGCGGTGATCTGCTTGGGTTGAAAGTTGTGTTGTTCAAGCTGCTCTTTGGATGGCGAATTGCCTAAATGCGCACCCGATTCCCAACCCACGTGAATGGCTTCAATCGCTTCTAATGAGACATGCACTGTTTTGTCTACGGGCGTTCCCGTTGGCGCTAAAATACCTACTACTTTGAAAGGGAGGTTGTCGTGGCGGCTAAAACCCACATCGCTGATCCCATGCGCAATAATGATGTCACTGCCAATATGGTAACCTAAGGTTTCGGCGACATCTGAACCCAATACCGTTTCAAATAAACCATGAAACTCAGTGCCTTGAGAGAAGGTGAGTGGTTGCTTACTTCCATATTTGAAATGCTCGAAATAATGGTGATTGGTGCCCATAACGCGAAACCCTTGGTGTGAGTCACCCAATGAAATGGGGATCGCCCACTTGACGCTGCGATGCTCACTGAAGGCTTGGTAGCTTTTCCAGTCGATATTATTGGTGGCATTGCCAATTCTAAATACCGAATAGAGCAGCAAGTTGACTTGTCCAGAGCGGCCGCCGACGATTAGATCCGTCCCTGAAATGGTGTTGGCAAAGCTCTCTTTAGCTTGAGTTCGAATGCGTTCAACCCCCATTAACAGAATGACTGAAATGGCAACCGTCAGAATGGAGAGTAGTGCTGTGGTTTTGCGGTTAAGTACGCTTTTCCACGCCAGATTGGTAATTACATTCATGCTGTCACTCCTGCCTGATTCAATTGAGGGAGGTAAACTGCGCGGTCAAATAAAGCTTCTAAGGTGGGATCGTGGCTCACAAACACCAGCGTTGAACCTGCCCGATTCGCCTCTTCCAATAACAGTTCGATAAACGCGAGTCGATTGTCGTGATCCAGCGCAGAGGTTGGCTCATCGGCGATGATCAGCTTGGGTTCGCCAATCAGTGCTCTCGCCGCCGCGACACGCTGCTGCTGGCCAATACTCAGTTCGATAACCGGTTTAGTCAGTAGTTCAGATGCAAGATGTAGGCGAGTGAGTAACTGTTTTGCTTTCTCAATCAGATCGCCTGCCACATTCTGCTTGCGAGTGCTGGAAAAATGGCAAGGTAGCGTAACGTTTTCAATCACTGAGAGATAAGGCAATAAATTAAATTGTTGGAAAATGTAGCCAATGTGATCGGCTCGAAAACGATCCCGTTGACGGGAAGTTAACGTCGACAGGTTGGTGCCTAAAATAGAGACCTCCCCTCGTTGTGCTTGGTTGATCCCAGTCAGTAAGCTCAGTAAGGTCGATTTGCCACAACCACTTGGCCCTTTAATAAAAAGGTGCTCTCCACGTTTTACACAAAGATCTTGGATAGATAAGGCTGGTTGTGAGCTATTCGGCCAACGAAATTCGACCTCTTTCAATTCAATGACAGACGTCAGCGATAGAATATGCAAATCACTCATTGTGAATTCCTTTAACGACAGTGAACCTAGAGTAAGTATGTGCTTACTCTAGGTTGTTGCTTATACGCCTTAAAACGTAATGCGAGTGCTGTTTGTTTTCAACTCAGAGGCAGATTGTGCTTTGTCTGTCAGTACATTGGCAGAGATAGTTTGGGTATTTGGGAACAAGTTAAACCATTGCGTGTCGAGGTACTGCAATTGCGGCATGTTATCGCAGTGATATTGGTACTGAATCGTGAATTCACCGTGACCACTATGCTCGCCTTCATCATGCACATCTTTTTTATGGTCATGGTGTGCGTGTTGAGCATCTTTATCTTGATGTTTATCATCATGTTTTTCATGATGGTCGTGGTCGTGGTCGTGGTCGTGGTCGTGGTCGTGGTCGTGGGCGCGGGCGCGGGCGTGCCCGTGGTCGCGTGTGTGGGAGTGGGCGTAGACGCGGCCGCGGAGGTGGCATCTTAAGTATGAACATATCCGAGACCACGGAGCCGTACTAGATCTCTAAAGGTGACAAATACACAACAAAAG
>NZ_CAWNIB010000023.1:0-10663 GCF_963874405.1 Vibrio sp. V08_P9A1T1 | reverse complement strand
GAATATAAGCAAATGTGGATATAGCAAAAAAATCTAAGCCGTCCTGTAGTTACATTACAAATTTAGTTACATCGCAAATTCTTTTTTGATCCAACTTCTTAACACTAAGATACTCTCTTGTTTCAGTTGCTCTTTGGCACAAACGAAGTAGTAGTCTTGATAGGGATTAGTCACTGCGGAACCGAGTTCTTGTAGTAGGCCTAACTTGATGTCATCTTTTACAAAGAGGCGATGGGTAACGAAAATACCTAATTGGCGGATAGTAGCTTGTACAGCTTGTGCTGAAGAGACAAATGATAGGTTTTTGCGACTCGCTGGCATGGTAAGTTGATAAGCATCGCACCAAATTTGCCAGTCTTTTTTGCGGCGCTCGTTCACAGCGATAATCGCTGGGTGGCATTTAAGTATGGATGAAAGCGTCTGCTTATCACCTTGCTTTATGAGGTCAGGTTTTATGAGTTCAGGGCTGCATACCAGCACCAATTCATCTTCGGCAAGTTTCTCACAATAGTAGTCTTGCCACTCATCTTGTTTACCATGAACAATCGCGATATCAACGTTCTCTGATGTTAGAGAAAAAGTGCCTGTTAAACTCGATATTCTCACGTCTATATGTGGCGCATGCTCTTGAAAGCGGTTAACTCGTGGTATCCACCAGTGCAGCGCTAATGAGTTGACCATGTTGAGTGTCAGTCGGTTATGGCGCTCATCTCTCATAAGCAATTCAGTTGCTTCAACGATTTGCTCCAAAGCAGGCGCAATTCTCCGATAGTATTTTTGACCAGCATTATTGAGTACGACGTGACGCCCAACGCGATTGAATAGCGGCTGGTTTAGCTGGTTCTCTAATGCTTTTATTGATTGACTGACGGCTGAATGACTAACATTAAGGTGCTTTGCTGCATCTGTCATGCTGCCTGTTTCTGCTACGGCAATAAATGAGTAGAGTGACTTGAGCGGAGGTAGTTTTCGCATTGGTAAGTTTCTCTTACAGGTTTGGTTAATATTACTCGTTATTTTTCCTTTCGTCATTGTTCTATGATAGCTGTACTAGAGGAGAGTTGTATGAACCCACGAATTTTGGCCCCATTATTTATGTTGTCCTCCACATTTAGCTTGTCATTGACAGGGCTACTGTCTAAGTTTCTTGCACATGAGATACCGCTACAAAGTCTCAGTTTTCTCCGATTTTTACTCCCCGCGCTCATATTGTTGGGAGTAATGAGCTTAACTCATTTCCGTTTTCCTCCCAAAGGTATGAAACGGGCTCTGTGGGTTCGCTCAGTATGTATTGCAGGCTGTCAGCTCTGTTTTATTTACTCACTTCAGCATCTTTCTTTGGTGGAAAGTGTTGTATTGTTTAGCACTGGTCCACTGTTTATTCCTTTGTTAGAAAAATTAATATTTGGTGTAGTGATGAAAGCAGGCACGGTTGTGAGCTTGGCCATTACATTTATCGGGGTGTTACTGCTGGCTGGCGATGTTTCGGGCATCCATTTACGGATGGAGTTATTGGTCGGTTTACTTGCGGGAGCGCTGAATGCGGGATCGCAGTTAAGCTTATATCGAGCGACGAAAAGTGATATGCGATCTATTGATATCAATGCTTGGACGTTTGTGTGTGCATCAATCTTATTACTGCCTTTGTTATTTCTTCCTACCGCGGACGTGAATGTACTTCAACAAACCTGGGGCAGCTTGCAGCAGTTAGCTGTGGTTATTGCCTTGAGCGGAGTCTCTATATTAGTCATTAACACTCAAATTTTTCGAGCCAAAGCCTACCGTCTGGCACACTCTGGCTCGCAGCTCGCTCCGTTGATTTTTACCAATTTGCTTTTTACCGCATTATGGCAACAGTTGTTTTTTAATGTGCAGTACTTGCCAACACAAATGGTAGGGTTGGGCTTGATAGTGATGGCAACTTTTACCGGAATTCTTATCCCGAAGCTATTTAAATCCTCAGTATCGTCAAACCAGCTTAAATCAGCTTAACCCGCTTATTGCTACTGTCTGATGAGCCCATAAGGCAGGCTAGAAAATACCTTAGGATTATTTTTCACTGTGGGCGCTTGGTTGGTTTTCTGCCAGTCAAGTAACATAATGGCAAGTACATTGCGGTGCTCTCCGTCGGCAAGGTCAAACACACCTGAGGTAGAGGGGATCATCCCTTTCTTTTTATCAATCGCTTGTTGAATTGCGAGGCGAGTTTTTTCTACAACAGGATCTTTTTCTAAACCTGCGAGTAGAAAAGTGATCCCAACTTCAGCAACCACATCTTCCTTCGCTCTTAGCAAAATGGTATCGATATTATTGCGAAAGTAGTCGAAGATCCATTGATGCTGCTGCTCTTTAATGGGATTTTGATAGTATTCCGAATCGGCAAAAATAATGTGTGTCATGCCATACAGTTTATTGCCATATTGTTGCGCGGAGAGTGCTTTATCAGCAGAATCTGGGTATGTTTTCCTAAAGCTATCAATGAATGGTTGTACGACATCTTGTTCACCTAACTGGCGTAACCAATAGACTTGGTTAGCAAGTTGTGCGGCCCACGCTTTAATCATTTCTTCATCAGTGGCGTACTTAGTAAAATCATAACGGCGGATCACTTGGCGCAAAAGCTGATCTTCTTTATGTTTCAAACCATATTCGTTGGCACGGGCCATAGAGCCTAATAGGTCGACGCCTAAGTAGAGGTATTCTGGCATATGTTTAGTGGCGATATAGCGTAATTGGCTGCGTTCATCTTCGTCATCGAGGTATCCAGCCAAACGTTGCTCAGAGTAGAGAAAAACCTGTTCAGCAGTTGAAACTTCTGCGGAAAATTGATTAAGTCGGCTTGCTACGCGAGCAAGATCACTCCACACCGCTGCTGAATATTTAGGGTCTAGAGTTTGGCGATACATCCGTAACCCATAGTGCCCCTCTTTGAATGCCGGCAATGTGAAAAGTTGCTCTTCATAGGTTTGACGAATAAGCACCGCAGATTCAGAAAAAGTGTTATTCGTTGTTGACGCCGGCTCTGCATAGCCAGAGGCAGGCAACCACAATGCAATAGCTAATCCCAGAAATAGGCCACTCTTTTTTAATAACATGATGAAAACACACCTCTAAGCTAATATTCATAATAATATTAGCATTTCATGGATTTATTATTGTTGGTGATATGTCAGGTGTGCGTAAAATGACCGTTTTGAGCAGTCGTTAGGATAATGCGTTTAGCTGATTGTGCTTTTTACGCTATGCAAATTGATGAATTAAAATATTACTATGTTAGCAAAAAGCTACGAGTTCATTTGGTTATATCAACAAATTTGTAATTAATTTGGGTATTCCCTCATTAATTACGTTAATCTTAAGTAAGAAGCACTATTCTAAATAGAGCAAGTAAAACCATACACATGTAGTGATCGCTACAGGCTAGTGAGGGAGAGTTGCATGAGACATATCTCAGGCAAACAGTGGTCTGTCAATTTGCTTCTCGTTGCCTTCATCATTTTTTGTGGAGGGTTGATCGAAATTATCAACTTCAATCAACGAAGTTTTATCCGAGATAATCTTCAAACCAGAGCAAAGGAAGAGCTTTCGATTATTCGAGCTCAGTTAGAAGCTGCCATTTTGTCTGACATCTATGTAGCAAATGGGCTAACCAGCTTAATTGCGATTAACGCCCATTCTCAGTTCGAAGATTGGGAAAAAATTGCGGCTAATATTTTACATGAAGGTAGACATTTGCGCGTGATTGGGCTTGCGCCTGATGATGTGATTCGTTACACCTATCCATTGAGCGGAAATCACAAAACGATAGGCTTAGATTACCGTACCGTTCCCAAACAATGGGCCACGATCTTAAAAGCAAGGGAGATCCAAGAGATCTTCATTGCAGGCCCTGTGAACCTGGTTCAAGGTGGGCGAGGCCTTGTTGCTCGGATTCCTATATTTACTGACCCTCCTGATAACCAACAATATTGGGGGGTATGCAGTGTCGTGATCGATTTAGATTCTCTATTACTTTCCACTGGCGTTGAACGTTTTACTCACCGCTTTAATTTGGCGATACGTGGGGTAGACAGTACTGGTTCGGAAGGCGAGGTATTTTTTGGTGAACAAGAGGTGTTCACGAAAGCTTTTGCAAAACAAAGTGTTCATTTTCCCTATGGCGGCTGGGAAATTGCTGTTGCGCAGAAAAGCGATGTTTTAGGTCAAGTGCCTTGGTATCAGGTTCACATTGTACGGTTGCTAGGCTATCCGATCTTAATCTTGTTGGTTGCGGCGTTTATTACGATATATCGCTTGTACTCTATTGCTAATGAAAGAGCACTTCATGACGAATTAACTCAGCTTCCTAACCGTCGGTACTTCATGTATACGCTTGATCGATATTTTGAGCAGGCTATCAAAATGGACCAATCGGCTGGTTTTGTGATCCTCAACATTGATATTGATAAGTTCAAATCGATCAATGACACCTATGGGCATGCGGCGGGTGACAAGGTGTTGATTGCTTGTGCGGAGCGAGTGAAAAGCGTATTGCGTTCTTCGGATTTAGTTGCACGCATTGGCGGTGATGAGTTTCTGGTTTTGCTGTCTCGAGTATCGGACAACGATGATATTGAGCGGATCAGTCTCAAAATAAAAAGTGCGTTGTGTAATGCGCCAGTCATTTATGAGCAGCACTTAATTAACCTACATGTCAGTGTAGGCGCAGCCGCATTTAGCCCAGAATTTGATAATGTGGATGCGATGTTGAAACTGGCTGATGAGCGGATGTATCAAGAAAAGAGGCAGCAGTACTACTAAATTATTTATTCAGATTTGCATTTTGAAATTTAATTGCAAAATGCAAATTTATTATGCGACACGTTGTAATGAAACCGCTCATAAAGTAGACAGATAAGGTGTTTTTTGGCAGTTTTAAAGTTGGCATGCATCCTGCTATATAGTAAGTGACCCTTCTAAGCCGAGGGTCACCTAGCCAACTGACGTTGTTAGTGAACCTTATTTTTGTTCACACTTATTAATAGCCAATCATACTTTTTGTGATTGGCTTTTTTTATTTTTACGCTCTGCAACTAGCCAGCACATTTCTCATAGCAGCTTGGTTTTCTTGGACAGACAGCACCGCGTGAGCAGATTAAGCGCGCATTATTTTCAATTCCGCGTTCAATCCAATTAATATTAAGAATTTTAGCAATAGTCGTGAGATCTTTTTTGATGTGTCTTGGAATAAGAGAGCTCCCGCCGTTGCTGACGCATAACGCTTTGAGCTCCTCAGCAATTGAGTGAGCATCCCCACCTTGTGCATTGATGGCTGGATTCAAATCTATTCCAGCGCATAGCACTCGATTATTGCCTGCTGGATCGATCATATTGACGGATTCACAGCAATATATTCTCGGCTCATCACCTACATTCAAAATCGAAATTTGCGCAGAGCTGCCACTTTGCGGCTCTGAAAGACGTCTAAACACGGCCCAATGCTGGCAAGGGTCATTCACTTTACGCATATTCCCCCACGGTAGAGGGATCCCATTGCCACGATAAACCGCTTTTAATTTGCCTTCACCATAAGCATCGAAATAGTGCCAATGCGGATAGGGTGACACGACCGTCATGCGCCTCATCGCAACGGAAGGAGAAACCCCCGCTTTCAAATGTACATCGATTTCGTAACCGCTGCGATCAAGAAGTTGTCGATAAGGCACTTTGGGGCACAGCAGTGCGCCAGCAAAAAAACTCGATTCAAAATCTCGCCATGCCTGAAGGATATCTTGGGAATTTAATTCACAGGTGGCGGTGGCATCAGGCGTTTCTTCCCAACTGTTTGTGTGGCCAACCGTTAAGACACTTTTTAGTCCCTCTTTGCTGTGCAGAATATTGTGGCCAATATACACTGCGAGGTCGTACTTTAGGCGAGTTGGGTACTCACGTAGAATTTCATTGAGGTAGATCGTGCATGGTGGTTCAAAAAAAGAGGTAATAAGTTGTTTAGCGCTAACACCAAGCTCATCAACAACATCTTGCGGGGTTCTCGTGACCCAGCGGATAACCAAACCAAGGCTTTTGGCGATGTCGATAAGATCTTCAACAGCTAAGTTTAAGCGTTTTAAACCCACTTCTTCTGCTGCTCGCTCAAGATCTGGGAAGTGGTTTTGTAAACTCTCTTGGTGAGCACGGATCAATAGATGAGCAAACTGTTTGCCAGTGATCCCGGTTTGGGAAAGCATCTCTGGGATCGCGATTTGTAAAATATCATTTGAGAATAAAAAGCTAGGTTCAAGAGCCATACCGCTGATCCCACCTCTGTTACCCTTGTCAGGAGTAATATCCGTTTGACCTGGTTCATCATCTAAAAACCAAGCGGGATCTTTTTGGAAAACTTGGGCAATGACCTCCAACATATCAACACTAGGCACCCGTTTTCCACGCTCAATCATCGAAAGGTATGAAACGGAGGGGGCGTATTCTGGGTTGATACGAATACAGCGTGCCGATAAGTCTTCCATCGTTAGGTGATTACGCTTTCTTAAGTTTCTGACTTTTGTCCCTAAGAAATGTGACTGACGAACTAAGCTTTTTGATAAGGCCATTTTGTAAAATTCACACTGTAAAATTTTTGTTGTGAAATTGTAGTAAAAAATTGGTTAATCTACCAAGTAAGCAAGGTCACAAATTTGCACAAAGGTTAAACGCAAGTTTGGAATAATTGCTCTAGAACACAAAATGTTGAGTTACCTATAAGGAAAAGACGATGAATATGCTGACATTCGATAAAACAGAAATCCAAAAACTAGATAAACCCTTTATCGCTGAAGCCGTCTTCGCCGTCGAGACTATCAGTGCTAATCAACAAAATGAAAAGCAGAGTAGAGCGAAGCAACTACTCGATAGATTGTTCCCTTTGGCGACGGGCTCTCATCAAGATGTGACCAGTTATGTGATCGATTACCGCCATGTGTTGGCTTATTTCAAGGATGGGCGTCATAGTGGTTTGAAGCACCCAAAACATTTTGTTGCCTTCAATGGTGAAAAGGAGTCACCATGTTCGATCTTGTTTCGTGATGGAAGTGGTAGCCATGTTGAAGTGATGTTAGGCTGCACTAAAGGGACTGGACGCGTTGAACTGATAGAGATTAATGATATTCAGTTAGAAACGTGTACCACATTTACCCAATCGGTGGAAGAAATGCCCAGCGCCGCAATGCGCCACTGGGTAAGCCTAGTCAAAGGTGATGAAAAGGGTAAGCCTCAAGCTTGTAGTGAAGATAAGGAGTACACCGCAAAAGATGGTGAAGACTACTACTTAAACTACAGTTTTAACCTTGCTTAGGTTATAGATGCGTATTGGGATTAAATGGGGCGTGGCGCCCCTTTTACTTTTCTATCCATAAATTGAGGTTTATGGAAATTGTGATTGCTTTTCAGCGACCCATAAGCCATAAGAGGTTGAAGCGATTAAAGCGGCATAACACGGTTGCGGCCTAATTGTTTTGCTTCATAGAGCAGTTTATCGGTTCTTTCTATCAAAGACTCGGACGTATCACCTAGTTGTAATTCTGTCACACCAAAAGAGGCGGTAATATTACCAACTTGGTTTCCTGAACGGCGATCCTTCACGCTCATTTTTTCTATCGAACGGCGCAGTGATTCTGCAAACTGTCTGGCAATGCGCAGTGTTTTATTTGGAACAATTAAAACGAACTCTTCACCGCCAAATCGGTAGGCGGTAATGCCATCTCGACAGCTACTCTGAAGCTTTTTAGCGATGCCTTTGATGACGGTGTCACCAAATAGGTGGCCATAATTGTCATTAAAAGATTTGAAGTGATCGATATCTAATAAGATCAGGCTTATTGGTTGCTGCGCGCTTATTAGGGTAAAGAGATCATCATTGAACGAACGGCGGTTATATAAACCGGACAATCCATCGAATAAAGCCTCTTTTTGCACCTCGGCAAGCTGCTCTTTCAGTCGATGAATTTCTTTACTGGCACTATTAAGTTGACCATTTAGAAACTGAGTTGAATGGCGAATATCTCGCGATTCAGTGACCAATTGGCGAACCACTTTCATCACCTCTTCGATCGATAAATCATCGTTTTCGACTCGTTCTAATTCACTAAAACTTTTATCAATCACTCTGGCAAATTCGCTGGTATCGGTTAGGGTATCTGACATTGAACTTGCGACTTCATTGACTAACACTTCAATATTGTTGCGTAGCGTGCTTAAACTGGTTTCAGAGCGCGATGCGACATAGCTGTTATAGAGTTGAGAGCTTGCCGCGGGAGGACAAAGGCCAAAGTTTTCCAATACAGAATCGAGTTCTCGATTGAGTTGAGGTATGGCGTTGTCAACATAGGTATACCAAAGTGCATAGTTAGCAGGTGTCGCCGCCACATGATTTTTCATCATCAACGGTACTGCTTTTTTTAAATTGGCTGTAGATCTCTTAAAGTCGTCGCTGGTCATTATCGTAAAATTAATAGACAGTCACAGATATTCATACCGCTAAGATTAGCGGATATCCCAAAGTTATGCGCTAAAAAAATGCAACTAAAGTTTGAAGTTGAATTTTTATTTACGGTGAACAATCGATTCTTGATGTAGATCAAACACAACAGACAGACATAGTCGGGGGTTTTTTATATATTGAATCGCTGAATGATTAAAATAAGTTGGTTACTGAATCAAGGAGTAATAGATGGAGATGTATGATATTGAATCGTTTTTGGATATTTTACCTCAGGTAGAAAGTAGCTATCCGTTTGGTCCTGACGCGTTGGTTTTCAAAATTCGCGGTAAAATGTTTGCCTATACTTCTCAGTCGAGAGAAGAGCCGTTTGTGACATTGAAGTGCACTCCCGAAGATGGTGAAGTTCTGACCAGTGCCTTTTCCGCTATTCGTCCTGGTTATCATATGAATAAAAGACACTGGATCTCCGTTAAGTTAAACGGAGATGTTGACCAGATGATGTTAGAGGAATTATGTGAACGCTCTTATCAGCTTGTAGTAAGTAAACTGAAAAAATCAGATAGAGAAGCGCTTCAGGCTCTGTTTGTGCAAGCAAAACTTGATTAAGCGGTATCCTTACGTTGTTCCAGTTTTTTTGCGCCACGCAGCATCGCTTCTATTAATTCTGTTGCGTTAAATTTTTCCAAAGCTTCGTGGGCTCCGACTTGGTGAGCTCTATCCAAACAGATCTCACTGGAAAGCGAGGTGTGAAGAATACAATAAGCATGGCTCAGCATTGGATCATTTTGAACCTCAAAGGCCAGTTCATATCCATCGAGGCCCGGCATTTCAATATCACTGACCAGCAAATCGATCGCACGTTGATGTTGAGCGTCTTGACGCATCAGCTCAATGGCATCAAGTCCATTTTTACAGATTTGGTAAGGGATGTTGATACTGTCTAAGGCATCTGACAATTGTTTACGTGCAATAGATGAATCATCCACCAGTAAAATACGCAATGCTTTTAATCGCTCACGTTCAATATCAGTCAGCATCGGAATCTTAGTTGATTCATACTGTGGATAAATTTTTGAAAGTAATAATTCGACGTCAAGTAACTGCACAATCTGTTTTTGATAGCGGGTTATGCCAGTGATAAAAACGTCTTTTCCCGCCACTGCAGGTGAAGACTCGATTGTTCGCCAGTCACACTCGATGATTTTCTCAATGCTACGTACCATAAACGCAACTACAGTTCGCAGGCAGTCCGTCACGATTAAGTAGCATTGTTTATATTCGCTAGGTTGAATTGCTCTAAAGCCAATGGCGGCAGCCATATCAATGACAGGTACCGTCAAGTTACGGATAGTCACCGTTCCGATCACATGGTGATGAGAATATGGGATTTGTGTCATTGGCATGTAAGGGACAATCTCTCGTACTTTCAGAGTCCCGATAGCAAAAAGCTGTTTCTGAGTGTTCAATGTGAACATCAACATGCCTTGGGATTGGTTTGCCTTACTGGGGGTTTTAGCCATAACACCTTACTCAACGTTGTTTCTTATGCTTAATACTAAACGATCTCTTACTGACGGCAATGCGTTAAATGCAAATAAACAGTATAACCGTATGTTTATTGATCTTTTGCACTCTTACATTGGGGTTGGACTCTTGAAAAGCATCCGTTACACTATTTGCAGTAGCAAATTTATTGAGAAAAATGATGGCAAGAACGGCAGCGGCTCTTCACATTTTAGTGAAGCATAAAGAACAAGCTGAAGATATTATCGCTCAGTTAAAAAAAGGAGCGAAATTTCAAACATTAGCCAGAAAATATTCTACCTGCCCTTCGGGTAAAAAAGGGGGCGATCTGGGTGAGTTTCGTCAGGGGCAGATGGTACTTCAATTTGATAAAATCTGTTTCACTGGAGAGGTACTGACACCCCATTTGGTGAAAACCAAGTTTGGTTGGCATGTTGTAAAAGTTCTATATCGGACCTAGCCTCAATAGGGTGATTTTCTCATCGACGTTGATTTTTAAAGTAATAGCCAATGAGCAGTGAGTGCCACGCTTTTTCTCAAAACCAGAAGTGCGTGGTGCTTTTCATTCGTTAGGAATGACACTCGATTCTTTATCTTTTTTATTCCATTACCTTTTATAGAATGGCCTACTACACCAAAACTACTTCAAGTAGTAAGGTATAT